>JANNVF010000391.1:0-12418 GCA_031414315.1 Hyphomonadaceae bacterium
GTGCGGCTCTCCTTGGGGAGTAGCTGCCCTCGCGTCACAGAGGGATCCCGCGTCAACATGCTCGGCGAAGGCCGTGGCGCGGGGAGCCGGATTTCTTTCCGGCAGGGCGAGACCAACGGAACAGCGACCCGTCGGCCGGCGGCGCGCGCGTTCCGTTGTTCATGTCTCCGGCCCGAGTTTGATCATGACGCCCCTCTTCATCTCCGCCCTTGTCGTCGCCATTGCTGAGATCGGTGACCGCACGCAGTTGCTCGCCATGCTGCTGGCCGTGCGCTTCAAGCGGCCCTGGCCGATCCTGGCCGGCATCTTCGCGGCGACGCTGGCCAACCACGCGCTGGCCGCAACCGCTGGCTTCTTCATCACCGATCTGTTGCAGGGTCAGGCGGTGCGCATCGCGGTGGCTCTCTCCTTCATCCTGATGGCGGCGTGGACGCTGATCCCCGACACGGCGGATGACGAGGCGGTCAAGAGCTCCGGCGCGAGCGTCTTTCTGACGACGCTGGTCGCGTTCTTCTTCGTGGAGATGGGCGACAAGACCCAGATCGCCACCGTCGCGCTCGCCGCACGCTTCCACGACATCGCCTGGGTCGCGGCGGGCACGACACTGGGCATGATGGCCGCGAACGCGCCGGCGGTGTTTCTGGGCGAAGCCGCGACGAGGGTGGCGCCGCTCAAGTACGTGCGGTGGAGCGCTGCGGCGCTCTTCTTTGGGCTGGGTGTCTGGGCGCTGGCGGAAGCGCTGCGCGGCTAGCGCGCGCCGGCGCTCAGCAGGTCGTGCATGTGCACGACGCCCACGGGCTTGCCCGCATCCACCACGAACAGGCTGGTGATCCTCATGTCCGTCATCAGCGCGATGGCGTCGGCGAGCGGCGCTTCCGGCGCGATGGTCTTCGGGTTGGCGGTCATCAGCGCTTCGGCGGTTTTGGAGAACGCCTGCGCATCGAGGCGCCGGCGCAAGTCACCGTCCGTCACCACGCCGACGAGCGCCCCTGCGTGCACCACGCCGATAGAGCCGATGCCGCCGGCGGTCATACCTTTGATCATCTCCGGCACAGACGTGTCCGGTCCGCAAATCGGCAGGTGCGTCTCGTCGCGCATCACATCCTGCACGCGCTTCAGCAGCGCGCCGAGCTTGCCGCCCGGATGGATGGCGCCGAAGTGGTCGGCGGTGAAGCCCTTGGCTTCCAGCAGCGCGATGGCCAGCGCATCTCCCATGGCGAGGCACATGGTGGTGGACGTTGTCGGCGCCGGCGTGTCGTCGTTGGCTTCGCCGCAATCGGGCAGGATGAGCGCGACGTGGGCGGCCTTCGCGAGTGTCGACTCCGCCTTGAACGTGATCGCGACGACAGGAATCTCCAGCCGCCGGCAATGAAAGAGAAGATCGCTCAGCTCGCTCGTCTCACCGGAGCGCGACAGCGCCAGCACGCAGTCGTCCTCCATCACCATGCCGAGATCGCCGTGGCTGGCCTCGGCGGGGTGCACGAACATCGCGGGCCGCCCCGTGGAGGCAAAGGTTGCGGCGATCTTGCGCGCGATATGGCCGCTCTTGCCCATGCCGGTGACGATGCAGCGGCCCGTGGCGGCGCTGAGGATCTTCGTAGCGGTCACGAACGGCGCGCCCAGTTCGGCGTCGAGCGCGCGGGCGAGTGCGTGCAGCGCCTCGGCCTCGGCCTCGATGGTGCGTTTGGCGGAAGCGCGTGCGGAATCGGCGTCAATGTCGGCGGCAGGCATGGATTTCATGCGCGGCGTCTTAGCGCGCGGCGGCCGAATTTACCATGCAGCCGCCTTAACCAAGCGGTTTGACTTGGCCGCCCCCGCGACGGACTAGAATGGCATGGCCGACGGCTCCCTCCCCCGCCCCGTATTCGACACTGACGCGATCGTCATCGGCGCCGGCGCCGTGGGGCTCGCCTGCGCGGCGACGCTGTCGCGGGCGGGGCTCGATGTGCTGGTGCTGGAAGCCGCCGGCGTGATCGGCTCGGGCACCTCCTCGCGCAACAGCGAGGTGGTTCACGCGGGCATCTACTATCCCACCGGCAGTCTGAAGCACCGCATGTGCGTGGCCGGCCGGCGGCTGCTCTACCCGTACATGGAGGCGCGCGGCGTCCGGCACTGGAAGGCCGAGAAGCTGATCGTCGCCACCAGCGACGCCGAGACGAACAAGATCGCCGCGCTGCTCGACGTGGCCAAGGCCAACGACGTGGAGGGCGTGTGGCTGATGGACGGCGCCGACGCGGTCGCGCTGGAGCCGGCGCTGAACTGCACGGCCGCGCTAATGTCCGCCGAGACAGGACTGATGGACAGCCACGGCCTGATGCTCGCGTACCAGGGGGAACTGGAAGCCAACGGCGGCAGCGTCGTGTTCGAAACGCCGGTCGCGCGCGCTGAAATTCTCGCCGGCGGAGGCTTCGAAATCTGGGCCGGCGGCGCCGAACCCACGCGCATCCGTACGCGACTTCTCGTCAACAGCGCGGGCCTGCACGCACAGGCGATCGCGGCGACCTTCGACGGCTACGATCCCGCGCTGATTCCGGCGCAGACGCTGGCCAAGGGCTCGTACTTCGGCTGCGCGGGAAAACCCGCGTTCCGGCGCCTCATCTACCCGGCGCCGGTCGACGGCGGCCTCGGCGTGCACCTGACGCTCGATCTCGGCGGCCGCATGCGGTTCGGGCCGGACGTGGAGTGGCTGAGCGAAACCGATCCGGACAAGGTGGACTACACCGTCGACATCCGCCGCTCGGAAAGCTTCTACGCCGCGATCCGCACCTACTGGCCGGGGCTGCAGGACGGCGCGCTCACGCCGGACTATTCGGGCCTGCGACCCAAGCTCTCCGGCCCCGGCCAGCCCGCCGCCGATTTCCGCATCGACGGGCCGGAGCTGCACGGCCACGACGGCCTCGTGAACTTTTTCGGCATCGAATCCCCGGGCCTCACCTCTTCCCTCGCGATTGCGGCGGAGGCCTGCGCGCGGCTTGGCGTCGGCGTTCCGGTGACGGCCTGATGGCGGGCGAAACGATCCTGGTGACGGGCGGCGCCGGGTATATCGGCTCCCACACCTGCCTTGCGCTGTCGCAGGCCGGCTACAACGTCGTCGTGTACGACAGCCTGATTCACGGCCACCGTGCGTTCGCGAAGTTCGGCGCGCTGGCTGAGGGCGACGTGCGGGATACCGCAGCGCTGCGCGCCGCGCTGGAAAAGCACGCGCCGGCGGCGGTCATCCATTTCGCGGCGCTGATCGAAGCGGGCGTCTCCGTGCGCGATCCGGCGCCGTTCTACGACGTGAACGTCGGCGGCGTGCTGTCCCTGCTGAACGCGGTGCGCGCGACGGGCGGCGCGCCGATCGTGTTCTCGTCCACCTGCGCCACCTACGGCGCGCCGCAGCAGGCCACGCTCGACGAGACGCACCCGCAGTGGCCGCTCAACCCGTACGGCTGGACCAAGCTCGCCGCCGAACGCCTGTTTGCGGACTGCCGCACCGCGTATGGCCAGCGCTCCACCTGGCTCCGCTATTTCAACGCCGCGGGCGCGGCGCCCGAGCACGGCCTCGGCGAACATCACGATCCCGAAACCCATGTCATCCCGCTGGCGATCTTCGCGCTGCTTGGTCGCCGCGACGCCTTCACGATGATGGGCGACGACTACGACACCCGCGACGGCACCTGCGTGCGCGACTACGTGCATGTCCTTGATCTTGCGGACGCGCACGCGCGCGCGGTGCGCAAGCTCATCGATGGAGATGCGGGCGGGGCCTACAACCTCGGCACCGGCGACGGCGCCACGGTGCGCGAGATCGCCGCTTCGGTGGAGCGCGTGACCGGACGCAAGCTGCCGCTGATCACCGCGCCGCGCCGACCGGGCGACGCCGCCGCGCTGGTGGCGGACGCCACGAAGGCTGCGAAGGACCTGGGCTGGACCGCGACGCTTGATCTCGACACGATCATCGACAGCGCGTGGCGCTGGCACTCGGACGTGGAAGCGAAAATCTTCCGCTAGCACCGTAGTCTAACCTGCAGCGGACACACTCTGCTGATGCCGGCTGTCGAGCAACGCGAACACGCGCGCGCGCACGACCTCGTCGCTGACCGCGCGCACACCACGCTCCAGGTCCGCGATGTCACGTCCGCTGATTTCCATGTCCTGCGACGCCGGCGAGATGCGCGACACGCCCTCGATGCTGGACGGCGCGATCCGTTCGAAATCGTCGTAGAGTTGCTCGTTGAGTTTTTCGCCCTCGCGCACCGCAGTGGTGACGATAGCAACGTTGGCGCCCGCCTGCGCGATCATGCGTTGGGCGAGGTCGAGAATGCGCACCTCATCGCCCATGTCGAGCAGATAGGACGCAGCGCCGTTGTCCTCTTCCTTGGCAGCGACGAGCAGGATGAGCTGCACCGCCTCCAGCATAGTCATGAAATAGCGACGCATGTCCGGGTGTGTGATCGTGACCGGACGCCCTTCGGCAATCTGCTGCGCGAAGATCGGCACCACGGAGCCCGCAGACCCGAACACGTTGCCGAAGCGCACCGACATCATGCGCATTTTCACACCCTGAGCGGCGAACGCGCGTCCGCAGCCATTGACGTAAAGCTCCGCGAGCCGCTTGCACGCGCCCATGACGCTGCCGGGCGCGGCGGCCTTGTCCGATGAGATCAGCAGGAACCGGCCGACGCCGGCCTTCGCCGACGCTTCAACGGTGTTGCGGACGCCGACAAGATTGGTGAGCACGCTTTCGGCGGGGTGACGGTCGCCCATGTGGACGTGCTTCAGCGCTGCAGCGTGGATCACGACATCGGGGCGGACCCGCGCGATGCAGAACTCGATGCGCTGGGCGTCACGGACGTCGCACAGCACGTCTTGCACATCGACCCACGGAAATTCCTGACGCAGCGCGGCGGTGACATCGATCAGCGCGTGGTCGGAGTGGTCCAGCGCGACAACAGACCTGCAGCCCACGGCCGCCAGTTGCCGGCAGAGCTCAGCGCCGATGCTGCCGCCGGCGCCCGTGACGAGCACAACCGCCCCACGCAACGCGCGGCGTGCAGGGCCCATATCAAGATCGCGCGGCGCGCGACCGAGCAGAGTTTCGACCTCTTCGAGACGCATTTCAGGTGTTCCCCGGCCCTTCATAAGCTCCCCTAGCCCTTCCCCCGCCACATTTCATAGTGACCGGGCACGCCTTTGGCGAGTTGCTTCAAGCAAGACTTCGCCTTTTTGTGCAGCACATGTCTGCCTGTTTCCTGGTCATGTGACCTGAGCCGTATCAACGGGCCTGCTGATGAAACCCGTCGCTACACTGGTTTGACGACGGTTCCTTGAACCCTGATTCGAGCCCTAAGGGGATTATTCAGGCGCGGGGTTCCCACCCGATCGGGTGCCGAAAACTCACCCGAGCGGCATCGCCGCCACACTCCGCGCCACGCCGTCGCGCCAGTCCCGCAGCGGCGCGGCCCCGGCGAGCGCCAGATAGCGGGGGCAGTCCAGCCGGGTGTCGGCGGGCCGCGGCGCCGCAGCGAAGAATGCAGTGGCGGGCACGCGCCGCGTCGTGGCGCTCGGTGCGCCCCGCGCGGCCAGACAGGCCAGCACGTGTTCGCCCCAGTCGGCGCGGGTGGCGTCGCCCGCACCTGAGTAGTGGAACATGCCGCCGGAGACCCCCGGCGCCCGGTCAAGAAGAGCCTGGGCAAGCAGCACGGCGGCATCCGCCAGATCCGGGGCCCAAGTGGGCCGGCCGTGCTGATCCTCCACCAGATCGATGGCGCCGCCGGCCCGCGCCAGCCGCGCCATGGTCTGCACAAAACCGGCGCCGTGCGCGCTGTGCACCCATGAGGTGCGGACGACGGCCGCCCGCCCGTCCGGGGCCAGCGCGGCGCGCTCGCCCGCCACCTGGGAGCGCCCGTAGGCGTTTATGGGGTTCGCCGGATCGTCCTCGACATAGGGCGCACCCTTGTCGCCATCGAACGCGTAGTCGGTGGAGACATGGACGAACGGCGTATCGGCCCGGGCGCACGCCTGCGCGAGCGCCGCCACCGCATGCGCGTTGAGCGCCATTGCCTCGGAGTCGTCGACCTCGGCCTTGTCGACGGCGTTATACGCAGCGGCGTTGATGACCGCTGCCGGCACGAGTGCGGCCAGGCGCGGCGCGATCGACGCGATGTCGGCGAGGTCGAACGCATCGCGGCCCTGACACACGAGATCGAACCCGCGCGGCGGCGGCGTCGCGGCGAGCGCGCGCGCCAGTTGCCCGGATCGGCCGATGACCAGAATTGTCGCCATGCCCCTTCCTATCGACGCGACTGGCTCAGCGTCCAGAGTCCTGTCGCGCGGGGGTCGCCTCCCACGCGCGAACCCGTTAGACGGGCGACATGACACAAGCCTCGCCTCCGGGCCTCACCCGCGCCGTTCCGGTGAACGCCGAGCGCGGCGCGCGCCGACGCGTGATGGGCGCCACCGACTGGTGGTTCTATCCGCTGATCGTTCTCGCCGCTGGCGGGCTGATTTCCGCGAGCCTCGGTGGCGACGCGTTCGATCGCGCCGCCACGCCACAGCACGCGGCATCGCGCAGTGGCGCGGAGCTTGTCTACGGACCACACGAACTGGCGCGCGGCACACGCGTCGACGCCGACCACGTGCGTTACGTCGTCCGCGATTTCGGCGTCAGCGCGCGCGCCGTGCGGTTCGCAGTCAAGCCCGATCGCCCCGCGCCCGGTCCCGACACCAAGGGCGTCACCCTGCTGCTCGATCAGGCGGAGACCGCGCCACTGGCCGGCAAGCCGGTGCGTGTCGTGCTGCTGTTGCGCCGCTTCACAGTGACCGCCGCAGGCGGCATCGCCATCAGCCTGCAAAACGGCGGGCCTGTGACCTGGGTGACGGCGTCGCTGCCGGCCGAGAGCGGCGAAGTCACGATCGACCTGCCGGCGCTTGCGGGCGCTGCGCCGACGGCGCTCGGCGTGTGGCTGCTGAGCGATCGGTCGGACTTCAACTATGGCACGGAATTCAGCCGCATCACGCTCAAGCCAATCAGCTGAAGGGCGGTCACTGCCGGCCGCGCAATTCCACAAGTGACGGCAGCACCGCCACACTGGCGTGCACCGGATCGCGCGCGGCATAGAGCATCGCCCCGCCCGCCGTCGCCACCATCACGCCGCCGCAGACGCATGCCGCCACCGCCAGCGCGCCCAGTCGCCGGCGGCGCGGCGCGGGCTCGCGAGCGCGTCGTTCCCCTTCCGCGATCGCGAACTTCGCCATCAGCGCCAGCGCGCGCGCCGGCATTTCGGGGCCGATCGGCACCGCGTCAGTAAGCCAGCCCGGCGCGGCCGCGCCATCGGGGCGCCAGACGATCACATCCGCGCACGCCCGCACGATCGCGCGCGCCTCGGCGTGCCGGCGCGCCGCCTGCGCGGTCCAGATCAACAGGACGGGCACGCCCGGATCGATGACGCTGCTGGCGCGCAGAGGCGTCAGCGCGTGCGTGAACGCGGCGAGCGCCGCGACCGCCTCGTCGCGCCAGCGTTCGTCTTCGGCGGCGTACAGGATAGCGATGCGCGACAAGGCAGTGTTCCCCCGATCCCGAGTCGGCGCGCCACCATACCGCTTTAGAGAACTATCGGCAGACTCTTCAGGCGCGGCCACGCGCGATCACGGTCGGAGAGATGCAGCGGCCCCGGCGCCGGCCACCCGATGGCGAGATCGGGATCGTCCCACGCGACACCGGCGGCGGCCTCGGGCGCGAAGTGCGCGGTGAGCTTGACCTGCACATGCGTGTCCGGCGCCTGCGTGAGCACGCCGTGCGCGAAGCCCGGCGGCGACCAAAACTGCGCGCCGTCGTCGGCCGACAACATCACGGCGACATGCGCGCCGAACGTCGCCGACGCACGACGCAGATCGACCACGACATTGAACACGGCGCCGCGAACGACGCGCACGAGCTTTCCCTGCGCGTGCGGCGCGTGTTGAAAATGGAGTCCGCGCAGCGTGCCCGACAACGGCGAAAACGACTCGTTGTCCTGCACGAACGGCGCGTCGGAGAGCCCGAGTCCGGCCCACGTCCGGACACTGAACGCCTCGCTTAGCCAGCCCCGGCTATCCACAGCCCGGCCGGGCCGGACCAGGGCGGGGCCGTTAATGATTGTGCGCTCCACGTTCATGTCCGACACCTCTGTTCGCAGCTCGTTCTGATGGAAATTTCGTTGGGAGCCATGGTTTTTGGTGGTATTTTCAATTTAAAGTTGTCTTCAGGGAGTTTTCTATAGTTGCCGCTCGCGTTAACATTAAACCCGCCGAAAACCACTTTTCCACAGCGCTTGGGCACTGGCGCCGGAGGTCCTGGGGGGCTATGTTGAGGCCATGGCGGAAGGCGCTCCCCAGCGACTTTCGCTCTTCGCCAAATCGGTCGAGCGCCCGGCGACGTCGGGCGCTCGAATTGCTTCAGAGGGACGAGAAGCCATGTCCAATACCGTCCTCATGCCCAAGGCCACCGCAGTGTGGCTGATCGAAGAGACCTCCCTCTCGTTCGACCAGATCGCGGCGTTTTGCGAGCTGCATCCGCTGGAAGTCGCCGGCATCGCCAACGAGGAAGTCGCCAAGGGCATCCGCGGGGTCGATCCCATCGCCGCCGGCTTCCTGTCGCGCGAAGAAATCGCCAAGGGCGAGGCCCTGGGTGAGTACCGCCTGAGGGCCGCCGAGCAGAAGAAGATCGACCTGCCGGAACGCAAGCCGCGCCGGGGCGCCCGCTACATCCCGACGATCCGCCGCGGCGACCGCCCGGACGCGATCGCCTGGTTCCTGCGCAACCACCCGGAAGTGTCGGACGCCCAGATCGTCAAGCTGATCGGGACGACGAAGTCGACGATCGAGCAGGTCCGCACGCGCACGCACTGGAACTCGTCGAACATCAAGCCGGTGGACCCCGTGTCCCTAGGCCTGTGCTCGCAGATCGAGCTGGATGACGTGGTGCAGAAGGCCGCCGAGGCGAAGGCCAAAGACGACGCCAAGCGCAAGAAGACCGAGGACGGCCCGAGCCTGCGCCCGGCGACGGAAACGGTGGACCCGCAGGCCTACGAGCGCGGCGACCGCGACGCGTAAGCCTTTCGAGCATTGACGTTATGCAATCACGCCGTGCGTTAACCCGCACTACGTCTCCGCGTTCAGGGACGCGCAATCTGGAAAAATGTCGTGGAAGAACGCTCAGGCGACGGGCATCGCCGTGAAACGGCGGGATCGCGATCCTGTCGCGCCCGGCGATCGACCGTCAGATCCTGAAGGGGCGGCTAGTGCTGTCGCCGGAGAACTTCTATTTCTTCTTTGAGTTTCAGTTTGATCCGCTTCAGCTCTGTTATCTCCGACCAGTCGACTGAAGGGTGCCTTGCCTCGGTTTGGATGCGAACCTCGAGATCCCGATGCTTGGAGTCGAGTTCGCGCAAACGCGATTCGATGGCCATATTGCGCCTCCTTGAGTTGGCGCCACCATGCAATCACCGACCGACGCGTGAGTCCCTTCACAACTTGTTGCAAAGGCGCCTCACGCAAGTAATGAAGCGCGATTGCTGTGGATGAAACGCGGCCTCCCCTGAGGCCTCCCATGCCAGCCCGCATTCGCTTTACAGAGGCAGGCGTAAGTGTTTTCCTTTCGCCTGTTTGATGAACAGCACGGAGGTCGCATGGGGGCGGACGGCGGCTTCGATGACACGGAAGAAACCCGGACGCTGCTGCACCGGCTGGCGGAGTTGCGCGAGGAGCACCGTGCGCTGGATTCAGCCATTTTCGCCCTGCACGACACCGGCTCCGGGGACGCCCTGCAGCTCGCTCGCCTGAAGAAGCGCAAGCTCACCCTCAAGGACCAGATCGCCTGGATCGAGAACGAGCTGACGCCGGACATCATTGCCTGACGAAAGCCCGGACGGGCGTCCCCGCTTGCCCGGGCGGGTTCCGCCGCTATTCTCCCGGCCTCCCTTGGCCCCCGCCGTTTCGGGCCGCCCTCCCCGAGCCAATCCCTTGACCCAGTACCTGGACTTCGAAAAGCCGATCAAACTGATCGAGGAGCAGATCGAAGAATTGAGCGCGAAGGCGGAGTCCTCCGGGGCCGACGCCATGAGCTCCCAGCTGTCGAAGCTGAAGCACAACGCCGAGCGCCTGCTGGCGGAAATCTACACCAAGCTCGACGCCTGGCAGAAAACCCAGGTGGCCCGCCATCTGGAGCGCCCACACTTCAAGGACTACATCGCCGCCCTCGTCACCGACTTCATCGAGCTGTCGGGCGACCGCAAGTACGCTGAGGATTCCGCCATCGTCGGCGGCATGGGCCGGTTCATGGGCCGGCCGTGTATTGTCATCGGCCACGAGAAGGGCCGCACCACGCAGGAGCGGATCAAGCACAATTTCGGCATGTCGCGCCCGGAAGGCTACCGCAAGGCGATCCGCCTGATGGACATGGCCGAGCGGTTCGACCTGCCCGTCGTGACGCTGGTGGACACCCCCGGCGCCTATCCCGGCCTCGGCGCGGAGGAACGCGGCGGCGCGGAAGCCATCGCGCGCTCCACCGAACGGTGCCTCACTCTCGGCGTCCCGATGGTCACGGTGATCGTCGGTGAGGGCGGCTCCGGCGGCGCCATCGCCATCGCCGCCGCCAACACCGTGCTGATGCTGGAGCACGCGGTCTATTCGGTGATCACGCCGGAAGGCGCGGCCTCGATCCTGTTTCGCGACGCGGGCCGCGCCAAGGATGCGGCGGCGGCGATGAAGATCACGGCCCAAGACTGCCTCGGGTTCAAGGTGATCGACGGCATCATCAAGGAGCCGATCGGCGGCGCCCATCGCGCGCCGGAGAAGGCGGTGGCCAGCGTCGGCGCGGCGGTGGCCAAGGCGCTCGACGCATTGTCGGGACTGGACGCAGTGGCGCTGCGGGCGCAGCGGCGCGCGCGGTTCCTGGCGATCGGCCGGCTGGAAGAGTCCGCCGCACCCGTGCGCTGAGCGCGCCGTCGGCAGTCTTCACAAATGCGAGCGTTGTCCGGAGGCTGGCCCCCCGCTAGAGTCTGCGCGCTCTACAGACAGCAGTGGGAGACGTTCATGCGCACGCTCGCGATCTCGGTCCTGATGGCGTTGGCGCTGGCGGCCTGCGGCCCGCAGAGCCAACAGCCTGCCGAGGACACCGCGCCCGCGCCGTCGGAAGAGGCGTCCCAGACTCCGGCAGAGCCTCCCGTGGAGCCGCAACCGGAACCGCCGCCGCCACCCGCATCCACCGCGCCACCGCCGGTAACAAGCGCTCCACCACCGTCCGTTGATGACAACGTGACGGCCGCGCCGGAGCCCGACCGCTCCACCGCCGCGCGTCCCAGCCTGCCGCGCGACCGCGAAATCGTGCAAGCGCCAGACCTGCAGACCCGCGGCATCAACCCGCAGGGCAGGATCGCGCCGTCGCCCAACATCGCGCCGCCACCGCCGGCCACATCCGCGCCGGTCACTCGCAGCCTGCGCGTGACCGCAACGCCGGTGATCGTCGAGATCGACCGCACGCAGGACCGCCGTCCGGCCAATGGCGGCTCCTCGGTCGTGCTGTTCAGCGAGGGCGCGGCGAACGCGTATCGCAACACAGTGACGTGCGTGAACGTCTGGAACCTGATGGACACTGCCACGACGCAGGAAGTGCGCGTCGGCGTACGCAAGGCTGAAGATGGATCGGTGGAGGCGCTGCGCCCGCTCTACTGGCTCAACAAGACCACGACGCCAGCGGGTGAACGCAGCTGCAGCCAGCGCATGGCGAACTACGACTTCACCCGCGCCAAGACGATCCGTGACAAGTACCGCCTCACTGGCGTCGGCCCCTACTTCGTGGTCGCGCGCAGCGATGAGCAGGCCGCCGCGATCATCGACCTCGCCGGCAAGACCGATCGTGAAGTCGCCGATCTCGTGCGCTACTTCCGCGACGGCTTCGCGTTCCAGAACGACATCTGGGATCCCGCGCGCAATGACCCGACGAAGAAGCGCGCGTTGCTGGCGAGCTTCTTCGGCGCCCGCTTCCGCGAAAGCCTGGTGGTGGCGCTCGGCTTCGTCTCCGCGCCTGCCGCGCGCGCAGGCTGTCGGCTGGGCGATCTGCGCGACGCGCCGTGCACGTGATCTGTGACTGACGGAAGACGAGCGATGCGCCGCACGATCCTTGCCTTGGCGGCGTTGATGACGCTTTCGGCCTGTGCGTCCGTGGGCGGCAGCGGCAGTGCGCCGCCTGCGCCGTCGACCGAGATCGCGGTGCGGCCGGCGCTGGTGGATATCCTGCGCAACCAGCCGCGCTCGCCATCGAACGGCGGCTCGGCGGTGATCGTCCTGAACGGCGCGAGCGATCGCAACGTGGCGCTGTGCGCGATCGTGGTGTCACGGTTCAGCACGGCGACGCTGGCGGAAGCGCGCGTCGGCCTGCGCCGCGACAGCAGCGGCG
>JANNVF010000392.1:0-4904 GCA_031414315.1 Hyphomonadaceae bacterium
ATTCGGTGCTGTTCAACGCCACTGTGTCCTATTAGGCCGGCGGGAGAGCGAACGTGAGAACGATGGCGCAGACATCGCGGACCGAAGAGCGGCGGGGGGGCCTCGGGCGCTTCGTGCGAGCGCTTGTCGTCGCCGGCGTCGCCGTGTTCGCGATGGCGGGCCAGCTTCCGTCCGCGCGCGCGAACGAGGACGAAGTCGCACGCACCGTTGACTACTCCCGCGTGCGCGCGGGACCTGCGCCGCGCAGTCAGTCCGTCGAGGCTGCGCACCAGAAGAGCGTCGGCTGCCTAAGTTGCCACACCGCCACCGACACCCCGACGATGCACGCCAGCCCGAGCGTCGTGCTGGGTTGCACCGATTGTCACGGCGGCAACGCGTCGGTCAGCATCGGGTCCGGCTTGCGGCCGAGCGATCGCGACTATGTGGCTGCGCGAGACAGCGCCCACGTCCTGCCGCGCTACCCCGCGAGCTGGCACTTCCCGCACTCGGCCAACCCGAAGCAGTCGTTCACGTTGCTGAACCGCGAGGCCCCGGAGTTCGTGCGGTTCGTGAACCCGTCGGACTACCGCGCCGCGCGTGAGTCCTGCGGCGCGTGTCACCTCGAGACGATCCACGCCGCCGAACGTTCGATGATGGCGACGGGTGCGATGCTGTGGGGCGGCGCGTCCTACAACAACGGCATCCTGCCGTACAAGAATTACGTGCTCGGTGAATCCTATACGCGCGAGGGTGAACCGGCGCGGCTCCTCTCGCCCGGCAATCCGATCGGCACGGTGACGCCGCAGCAAGCGGCGCGCGGTGCGTTGCCAATGCTCAACCCGATGCCGACGTGGGAAGTGGTGCCACCCGGCGACAATTTCCGCGTGTTCGAGCGTGGCGGCCGCAACATCGTCACGCAGTTTCCGGAGATCGGGCTGCCGAATTCGCTCGGCGCCATCCAGCGTCTCGAGGAGCCCGGCCGCCCCGATATCCGCCAGTCCAACCGGGGTCTCGGCACCGGGCTGCGCGTGGCGATTCCGGTGCTGAACATCCACAAGACCCGGCTCAACGATCCGTTCACCTGGTTCATGGGCACCAACGATCAGCCCGGCGACTATCGCACCTCAGGCTGCGGATCGTGTCACATCCCTTACGCTAACGATCGCGACCCCAAGCACAGCCTGATCTACGCTGTGCATGGCCGCGACGGGCAGACCGCCACGATCGATCCGACGATCCCGAAGGACGAGTCCGGTCACCCGATCCGTCACGCGTTCACCCGCGCAATCCCAACCGCGCAATGCATGAACTGCCACATGCACCAGCCAAACATGTTCATGAATTCGTTCCTCGGCTACACCATGTGGGACTACGAGGCCGACGCGCCGTTGATGTGGCCGCGTCAGCAGCAGTACCCCACCGCCGAGACCATCCGCCACGTGCTGGATCGCAATCCTGAAGGCGCCGCTCCCCGTGGCCTGTGGGCCAGTCTCGAGTTCCTGCGCAAAGTGTTCGACGACATCAATCCGGTCGCGAAGATCACGCAGTTCGCCGACTACCATGGTCACGGCTGGAACTTCCGCGCGGTGTTCAAGCGCGACCGGAAAGGCAACCTGCTCGATGCGGAAGGCGCCATCGTTGCGCCGGACGATCCGCAGAAGTTCCGCCGTAACGGCCAACCTGCGTTTGCGCCGGTCGGTGAAAATCCCGGCAAGGCGGTGCACATGATGTCGATCCACGCCGAGGTGGGGATGCAGTGCGCCGATTGCCATTTCGCGCAGGACAGCCACGGCACCGGGCTCATTCACGGCGAAGTGGCCAACGCCGTGGAGATCGGCTGCAAGGATTGTCACGGCACGGCCGATGCATTGCCAAACCTTCGCACCTCCGGCATCGCCGCGCGCCCGGCCGGCGCCGATCTGTCGGTGCTGCGCAATCCCGACGGCAAGCGCCGCTTCGAATGGGTGACGCGCGAGGGCCGACGTGTTCTCGTGCAACGGTCGATCGTGGATCCGGCGCTCGAGTGGACCGTGTCGCTCGTCAAGAACAGCGTCGATCCGCTAAACCCCGACTACAATCCGAAGGCCGCGCGTTCCAAGCTCATGTCGCACGTGGGCGGCGACGGCGACTATCGCTGGGGCCTCGATGTGCAGGGCGGCGAGCGGGCGCACGGCGATGATACGATGGCCTGCTACACTTGCCACCTGTCGTGGACGACCTCGTGCGGGGGCTGCCATTTGCCGATCGAGGCGAACTGGAAGGCCAAGTCGCTGCGCTACGAAGGCGAGACGACGCGCAACTACGCCACCTACAATCCGCAGGTCGCGCGCGACGAGATGTTCCAGCTGGGGCGCCACCAGACCACCAAGGGCAACATCATAGCGCCGATCCGCTCGACCTCGGCGCTAGTGCTGAGCTCCACCAACATCAACCGCGAACGCATCTACGTGCAGCAGCCGCCGATCAGTGCGGCCGGCTTCTCAAGCCAGGCGTTCGCGCCGCACTTCCCGCACACCGAACGCAAGACCGAAACCAAGACCTGCACCGACTGCCACGCCTCGGCGGACGGCGACAACAATGCGATCATGAGTCAGCTCATGCTGCTCGGGACCAATTTCGTGAACTTCGTCGGCATGCATGCATGGGTAGGCGAGGAGAACGCCGTGGAGGCCGTGCGCGTCACCGAGTGGGAAGAGCCGCAGGCGGTGTTCGGGTCCTATCTGCACAGGTACGCGTATCCGGATTTCTACCGGATGCATGTGGAGGGCAACAGGCGCGAGCTGAAGAACTGGCTGCGCGGCGGGCAGTTCGCCTGGGCACAGGCTGTGTTCGACGAACAGACCAATCCGCCCGAGGACATCAATAACCCGACGCAGCGCGCCGGCGGCGCGGTGAACTGCCTGCAGCTGCGCGGCGAGTATCTTTACGCGGCCGAGGGCGCCGGCGGGTTTAGGGTCTATGACGTGGCGAGCATTGCCAACAAAGGCATCTCCGATCGCATCCTCACCGCGCCGTTCGGGCCGGCCGGGCAGGACACCCACGTCCAGTCGAAGAACGCCACCTGCATGGCGCTGGCCACCAACCAGCCGATCAACCCGCTGCGCAACACCGAGAAGATGCGGCGCGATAACCAGGAACAGGCGTTCCACCCGATCTACAACTACGCCGTGATCACCGACGCGGAAGAGGGCCTGATCCTCGTCGACATCAACGTGATGATCGATCGCCAGCCCACCAACAATTTCCTGCGCCGCGCGGTGACGTGGAACGACAACGGCATTCTCAAGGGCGCCCGTCACGTCACGCTCGCAGGCCACATCGCCTACGTGACGGCGGACGCCGGCCTCGTGACGGTTGATCTCGACAATCCGCTGCGGCCCCGCGTGGCGTCCGTCGTGCCGCTCACCGATGCGCGGGCGAGCGCGGTGCAGTTCCGGTATCTATTTGTGTCCGATGCACAGGGCGTTCAAGTGCTCGACATCTCGCGGCTGGAGCAACCGTGCATCGTGCCGGGCGCCTTGATCCCGCTGCGTGACGCGCGGAAGATCTACGTGGCGCGCACCTACGCCTATGTCGCTGCCGGCGCCGAAGGGCTCGTCATTCTCGACGTGGAGCGACCCGAGCAGCCGAAGATCTATCAACGCGTCACACTCGACGGCCAACTGAATGACGCGCGCGATGTGATCGTGGCGACGACGAACGCTTCGCTGTTTGCGTACGTGGCCGACGGGCGCAACGGCATGAAGGTGCTGCAGCTCACCAGCCCCGACAGCCAGCCCAACCTGTACGGCTTCTCGCCGGAGCCGAAGCCCGAACTGATCGCCTGGCGGCGCACCGACAATCCGGCGCTCTCGCTGTCGAAGGGCATTGATCGCGATCGCGGGGTGGACGAGACCGGCCACCAGATGGCGGTGTTCGGACGTTTGGGCTCGCGGCCGTTCACGCGCGGCGAGATGGAGGAGTTCTTCCGCACCCGCGCCGGCGCGCCGTACTACGTGACCGACCGGTTCGAGCGCGGCGCGACGCGGCAGTCGTCGGCGCGCCGCTAGAACAGTAGAGACATGCGTATGAACTGGCGTTTCGCCGTCCCGCTCGCCGCGTTCGCAGCGCTCTGCGTGGTGTTCGCCATCGGGCTCTGGAACACCGCGCCGAAGGATGCCGCACTCGATGCGCCGCGTCCGTTGCCGGCGTTTTCACTGCCGGCGGTGAACCCCGGCGCGCCGGGGTTTGCGAAGGCCGATCTCGGCGGCAAGGTTTCGCTGATCAACATCTTCGCGTCGTGGTGTCCGCAATGCGCGGTCGAGCAGCCGATGCTGATGCAGATCGCGGCGCAGAAGCAGACGCCGATCTACGGCGTCGCGTGGATCGACGGGCCGGGCAAGGCCGAACAATGGCTGAAGCGCTACGGCGACCCCTACGTGCTGAGCGGCGAGGATGCAGGCGGCGCGCTCGGCGTCGATCTCGGCGTCACCGGCGCGCCGGAGACGTTCGTGATCGACAAGGCCGGCCGCGTCCGCCACCGCTACATCGGCCCGATCACCCAGGAGGCGTGGGACACGACGTTCGTCCCCATGATCGCGCAGCTGGAGGCGGAGTGACGTAGCGCCGGTCTCCAGACCGGCATCGGTGGTTCCGTTTGCGTGGCCGGGCCGGTGTGGAGACCGGCGCTACGGCGCGCGCAGCGCCAGTCGCCGCACGCGCTTTCGCGCTGCGGGTTCGCTGTACGTTGGCCCTCGCTGGAGGGCCGGGGACGCGGCGCTCCGCATCGGAAGCGCAAGGTAGAAAAAAAGACACGCAACGTCCGCGTCCCCGCGATGTGTTTTCCGCCGGCTGCCACGTTCGGGAGTCTTGCTTTCCGAGAGTGGCGCGCTAGCGACGTGCGGGTGTCGTGCTGTTCCACACGACGCCCCGGAACGCTGGACTGG
>JANNVF010000393.1:0-14529 GCA_031414315.1 Hyphomonadaceae bacterium
CACCCCCAAGCCAACGCCCCACCAGCATAGCACGCCGGGCATGAGAAACCAGGTCAGCATCCACGTGACGTTGGACCGCCAGGTGCGCTCGTCGAGGAAGCCGCGTGTGTACTGGTAGAAAGCGTTTTCCCAGATCTTGAACAAGCCCGCCATGATGAAGGAGAACCGCAGCAGTTCTTCATCCGACAGGCTGTCCATGCCTTGCTTGCTGCTGGTCCCGGCAAACACGACGGCCGAGTGATTGGCCATTGTCTCCAGGTAAACGGTGAACGCATCCGATATCTGCTGGTGGACATGCGCACGTGTTATCGCGGAGTTCTGACGAACCTGAACGGCCAGGAAGACAAGGGAGCCGAAGATCGCGACGACAGCGATCGTCTGCGCGACGTAGTTGATCTCCTCAAGGGTCATGGCGTGTCACCAGCGCGTGATTGCGATCCTGCGCCTCAAGCACGCGCAGTTCCGATGTCGAAGACGTTTCCCAGCGTCACGTTGGCTCCTTGCGCGCTTCAGGCGCGCGGGCGCCGAGAAACGTCGGACCTTCCCGCGCCTCGGCCTGCTCCATCTCGGCGATGAAGGCGCGCGTGAACATCGAGTTCGCCTTGTCGGCCTGCCAAACCTCGACGAAGAGGGGATAGTTGAACAGGCTCTTGATGTAGCCGCGTCGCAGGCGCCAGACCTCCGCATCGAGAATGCCGTTCGCATAGAGCGCGTACTGCGCCTCGGCGCGTTGCAGGACGCCGCGGAACAGCCGGTGCATCAGGTAGCGTTCGTAGGGCGTCAGGGTGTCGGGGCCCGTGAACGCCTTGAACGACGCCTCGCTGATCGGCCCGCCGCCGGCGAGCATGTCGTTGATTTCCACAAACGAGTTCTGCGCGTCCCATGCGGCCTGCGCGCGCATCGTCCGGCCATTCTGGCGGGTCTGGATCGCGACGAAGACGAGCGAGGCGAGGATGGCGACAACGCCGACCGTCTGGGCGATGTAGTTGATGTCTTCGAGAGTCATGGCGCGGGTCCCCCCCATGACGCATGCCGTCAATTCGGGTGACTGTCACTAGTTTCACTAGTTTCCCGATGAGCGACCAGATCGGGCCGCGATCGGGTGTTCGGCGGTGAGGACAGGAACCAGACCATCAAGATCCCGCCTCGCCGCCGGGGCGCAAGCGAAGCCGCCGTGTCACGCCGGCGCGCGCCTGGGCGACGGCCGCATCGAGCTGGTCGAAGGCTTGGTCCGCTTGACACACTTTGCCAGCGAGACGCCGGCGCTCCGGGCTGGCTGTGCTGAGCACGTTCGAACCCGCCTATGAGTGCCGCGCGACAAACGCCTCCACCTTATCCATCACTTCCACGCTCCAGAACGCACTCCCGCGCCAGTAGGCGAGGAGTGCCCGCAGGACGTTGAGCGTTGCCTCGCGCTGGGGCTTCGGCCAGTCCGTGAAGTGCGCGTATTCAAGTTTTCTGACGATGATCTCAGTGCTGACCGAGCCAAGCATGGCTTCGTCGCGCAGCAGCAGTTCGACGAAGCGGACGAAGACATACTTCACCGTCTCGTCGTCGCCGACGGTGGTGGCGGCCTTGAAGTAGAGCCAGTCGATCTCCTCGGCGCTCCACGCGCCTTCGCTCTTCTTGCGCAGCTCGGCGATATAGTCGTGGCGCGACGGCGCGGCGTTGATGCGGCTGCCTGTCCACAGGCCGTGCTTCACGCCGCGAAACGCTGTGCCCAGCTGTTCTATGGCGCGTTGTTCGTCGTCGGTCAGCGCGCGCAACGTTTGCTCCTGCGATCGATCCGGCCTGCGCTGTAGCGCTCAGCCACCCTTCGGCTTCTTCGCCGCTTTCTTTTTCGGCGCGGGCAGCGCGCGGGCGGTGATGGCGACGAGTTCGCTCAGCCAGGCGGCGTCCTTGAGCTGCGCGGCCGACGGCTTGAGCGCGGGCTTCGCGCCGGGGTAGGGCGGCGCCTCGGCGATCTTGCCGGCGAAGGCGCGGCCCTCGGGCGTGGGCTTGATGAAGACGGTGTCGTCACAGACCTGCGCGCACATCTTGCCGTCGCAATAGACGCCGTACTCGCCGAACATGGGCCGCGCCGAGACCTCGCCGGCGCCGGCGATCTGGGCGAGGAAGCGATCGACGGTGGCGGGTTTGGTGGCCATGGGGGTCTCCGGAATGCGCTGGTTTCAGTCTGCACTGCAGTGCAGTGGCGGCGATAGGTTCAGCGTGGTCGGTCTTCCTTGCCGTGCCAGATGCGGGTGACCAGGATTTCAGCGTCGGTCAGTTTGTAGCGGATGACGTAGGCGTTCCGGCCGAGCCGCGTCACGACCTGCCGCAAGCCGCCGCGGACCGCGACGCCAATGCGCGGATGTTCGGAAATTAGCTGAAGGGCGTCTGCGATCCGGGCGCGCGCGCGTTGCGCGGCGCGCGGTGAGAGCGCTTTGGAAAAGTCCACGACGCGCTCGAGGTCGGCGTCCGCACGCGGCAAAAATCGCCAGGGCAACGCCACGGACGGCC
Organism: Hyphomonadaceae bacterium; assembly: GCA_031414315.1. Classification (GTDB taxonomy): domain Bacteria; phylum Pseudomonadota; class Alphaproteobacteria; order Caulobacterales; family Aquidulcibacteraceae; genus VFBF01. The sequence goes on from JANNVF010000393.1 coordinate 2,503, forward strand.
GGTTACTTTATTTTGCGGGGCTGGGGACGCGGCAACTCGCTGTCCGTGCCGATGGACCGAAGCCATGCGAGCACGTCTTCGCCCGGGATTGCGATCCCATCGCGCTCGTACGCCGCGACGGCGGCCAGGTCTTCCTCGATATCAAGGTCTGCATCGAACAGCGCCGCACTATCCCCAAACGCGAGATCGGCTGCGAGTTGCAGGCGGACGTACTCTTCCGGCGACAGGCCCCGCGCCTCTGCGGCGGCGCGCACGTCAGCGGCGAGGGGGCCGGGGAGGGAGACGGTGAGGTCGGCGGACATGGCACACGCTACCAAATTCGAGGGTAGCTGTCACCGCCGGTGGGCGCGGTTGTAGCGGATCGGAGCGACAGGCGAACAGGTCCGCAAGCACCTATCACAACTGGTTTCACCACTCCGACCTGACTTCAGATCGAGTTGAAGAACGGTTCGTCCAGATCAATTTCCTCGACCAACCGTACGCCAACTCCAAGGCGACGCTCCTTTAGGAGTTCGCAGAGGGTCTCTCCATCAATTAGATCGATGGCGGGCGCTCCATCGCGAGTAGCTTCTCTGCGTGCCTCAGCGGTGAAGTTGCCAGTCGTTATGATCAGGCCCTTATCCGCTCGACCAACCATTGCTCCCCGGAAGTCACGCACGACAGGTGCGCCAACGGAACCTTTCCAACGTTTGCATTGGAACGAGACCTGAAATGAAACCAAATTCATGCGAAGAATGCCAACGCCGTCACCGGATTTGCCGGTGACTTCGACCTTCGTGAAACCGGACTCGCGCAACAAGCGTTGAGAGAGCCGCTCGAAGGCCTCTGGCGATACCGCGCCAATTACCTCTAAGAGTCGGTCCACCCACGTTGCGGGTTCTGCAGACTGAAGTGCGGCTGTCGGAGAGTCAGTGTCGGTGTCGAGGTTGGCTTTCTCGGCTGCGCGCGCATTCGCGTTTACGCGCCTAAAGACGTCCCGAGCTTCCGGTTCGCTGAGGCGTTCGCCGTAATCAGTTAGTGACCAGACGGCGCGTTCACTGTTCCGCAGGGCGTCAATCTTCTTTAGAAATGTACGCACCCACGCCAGACGGTACTGAAACTCCGTACGAGAACCCTGCGTGTGCGGCGTGGCGAGCACCGCCTCTGAAAGCGAAAGGAGTTTGGCCACTCCGTCTTCGATTTCTTCAATAGTAGCCGATCCGCCCTTTTCCCGGATTGCGTTGATCGTTGGCCAAACCAGACTTGGATAAGAGAGTGCCGCAGGGATGTCCCTCAACCGCCAACTCCGAGCTTAGTTGTCGAGGAAACTGCGCAGCTTCCGTGACCGGCTCGGATGCTTCAGCTTCCGCAGCGCCTTCGCCTCGATCTGGCGGATGCGTTCGCGCGTCACCGAGAACTGCTGGCCGACTTCTTCCAGCGTGTGGTCGGTGTTCATGCCGATGCCGAAGCGCATGCGCAGCACGCGTTCCTCTCGGGGCGTAAGCGAGGCCAAAACACGAGTCGTGGTTTCGCGCAGGTTGGATTGAATGGCCGCGTCCACCGGCAGGATCGCGCTCTTGTCCTCGATGAAATCGCCGAGGTGTGAATCCTCTTCGTCGCCGATCGGCGTCTCGAGAGAGATCGGCTCCTTGGCGATCTTCATCACCTTGCGGACTTTTTCGAGCGGCAGCCCGAGCTTTTCGGCAAGCTCTTCCGGCGTCGGCTCGCGGCCGATCTCGTGCAGCATCTGGCGCGACGTGCGCACCAGCTTGTTGATCGTCTCGATCATGTGCACGGGGATGCGGATGGTGCGCGCCTGGTCGGCGATGGAGCGCGTGATCGCCTGCCGGATCCACCACGTGGCGTACGTGGAGAACTTGTAGCCGCGGCGGTACTCGAACTTGTCGACGGCCTTCATCAGGCCGATGTTGCCCTCCTGGATGAGATCCAGGAATTGCAGGCCGCGGTTGGTGTACTTCTTGGCGATGGAGATCACGAGGCGCAGGTTCGCCTCGACCATTTCCTTCTTGGCCTGACGCGCTTCGCGCTCGCCCTTCTGCACGGCGTGGACGATGCGGCGGTACTCATCCACCGGCACGCCCATTTCCTGCGCAAGACCGGCGACTTCGCCGCGCAGGTCGATGATCGCGTCGCGCTCGTTGGCGATGAACGCGGTCCAGACCTTGTTCTTCTCGGCGGCCTTGTCGAGCCATTTGGGATCGAGCTCGGAGCCGACGTAGGTTTCCACGAACGAGCCGCGTGACACGCCGTTGGCGTCGGCCAGCCGCATCAGGCGGCCTTCGAGCGCGAGCAGCTTCTTGTTGATCGCGTAGAGCTGCTCAACGAGGCTCTCGATCCGCGCGTTGTTGAGCTTCAGCTTCTTCAGCTCATCGATGATGATGTTCTGCAGCTCGTCGTACCGCGTCATCTGCGCGGCGGGCAGGCCTTTGCCCTTGATGCGCCAGTCGAGGCGCTTGTCCTGCAGCTTGCGGAACTCCTCGAAGGCCGTGGCGATGGCGTCGAGCGTGTTCATCACGCCTTCGCGCAGTTCTGCTTCCATCGCCGACATGGAGATGGCGGCTTCGTCGTCGAAGTCGGCGTCTTCGGCAGCTGCGGCTTCGGCCGGATCGACGTCCTCGGCTTCCTCTGTCGCCTTTTCGGCGGCTTCCTGCGTCGGCGGCGCGGCGCCCGTCTCGGCGCCGTAGGTGGCTTCCAGATCGATGATGTCGCGCAGCAGGATCTGCTGCTTCCTGAGTTCGTCGCGCCACACCATGATCGCTTCGAACGTCAGCGGGCTTTCGCAGAGGCCGCGGATCATCGCGTCGCGGCCGGCCTCGATGCGCTTGGCGATGGCGATTTCGCCTTCGCGCGACAACAGCTCCACGCTGCCCATTTCGCGCAGGTACATGCGCACCGGATCGTCGGTGCGGTCGGCGTCCTCGCGGGTGTTGGTGACGACCGGCTTGGCCGTCTCCTCGCGCGCGACGACTTCGCGGCTCTCGTCGGTGGTGGTCTCGGCTTCCTCTTCGGAATCGACCACGTTGATGCCCATCTCGGAGAGCTGGGACATCGTGTCCTCGATCTGCTCGGAGTTGAACTCCTCGCTCGGCAGGACCTTGTTCAGTTCCTCGTGCGTGACCCAGCCGCGCGCTTTCGCGGCCTTGATCATCTTCTTCACGGCGGCGTCGTTGAGATCGAGAAGCGGCCCGTCGGCGGTTTCTTCTTTTTCCGGGGCCTGTTCTTCGGTCTTGCTCATGCGGGGTTCGTCTCCAGGGCAGCGCTAAGGCTGCTTCAGTGTGTTCAGGTGGCGCGGTCTTCGGGGGCCATATCAGGGCCACGCCCCGATGTGGTGTCGCCCGGTTCGGCGCCGATGGTGTCGTCGCGACCGCGGGCGAGCGCGGCGCTGTAGATCGTCCGGTTTGCCTTCATCGCGTTCATCGCGGCTTTGAAGGCATCGTCATCGTTGTCGAGGTCGTGCTGGCGGGCGTCTTCGACTTCTTCCCTGACCTGTGGGCCGGCCACAGCGAGTGTCAGGAAAGCCATCCACTCCGCCTCGATCTCCTGAAGCTCCCTTTCCGGGCGCTCCCGTTCTGGGCGCGCGGTCTGCATGGGCCGTCCTTCGGCTGCAACGCCAGAGCGCGCCGGGCTTTGGGAGCCAGGCGGCAAGTCGTGCTGCACGTCGCCGGCCTTTGCATCCCCAGCGGGGCTCTCCCCACTGCGGCCGACTCCGGACTTTCTGGCCATCGGAACCGGCCAACGCAAGACACGCCTCAAAGCGCTGTCCAACCCGGCGCGTTGGAGATGGTGGCTGAGGGCCTCGCGGTCAACCGTCTTCGACTCCGTCCACAGGTCAAGAACTGCATGGCGGATATGATCCAGGTCCGCGTCGTCGAGCCGGATCTGGGCGAACAGGTCGGCCCCGGAGCGCAGCACATGGGGGTGCTCGACCGTCATCCGGACGATGTTGTCCTGCAGGGTCGAGCGGGGGACAGTCGTCAACAATTTCAATTCGTTGGTCGGCTGGGCCGGCGGCTCGGGGCGCTGGCCGCGCTGTCCCTTGCCGGCGCCCTTCACAAATCGGGGGCGGGGCGGGGCCTTGAACAGCTCGTAGGAGCGGTCGCGCAGCATCTGCTGGTACTGGCGGCGCGTTTCCTCATGGGTGATCCGCGCGGCGGCCTCGTTCAGCCGCTTCTTCAGATCGGCCCGGGCTTCCGGCGTATCGAGGACCTTGCGGCCCTTTTCCCGCTCGAACAGCGCCTCGCCGGCCGGGCGGGCATTGTTCAGCAGCGCCGCCAGTGCCTCCGGGCCGGAACTGCGGAACACGTCGTCGGGGTCGAGGCCCGGCGGGAGGAGCGCGATGCGCACCGTGCGCTCCGGTCCCAGATGCGGCAGCGCCACGTCGAGCGCCCGTTCGGCGGCCCGGATGCCGGCGCTGTCGCCGTCAAAGCACAGGATCGGCGCCTCGCCCGCCTTCCACGCCAGCATCAGCTGGTCTTCGGTCAGCGCCGTGCCCAGCGGCGCGACGGCGGCGATGCCGGCCCGCTCGAACGCGGCCACATCGAGATAGCCCTCGGCAACCACGAAGCCTGACGCTTTTGATTTGGCGAGGATTTCCCGGGCTTCTTTGAGCCGGTAGAGCGTGCGGCCCTTGTGAAAGATCTCGCTCTCCGGCGAGTTCACGTACTTCGGCGTGTCCTTGTCCGTGCTCAATGTGCGGCCGCCGAACGCGATGACGCGGCCTTGCGGATCGCCGATCGGGAACATGATGCGGTGGCGGAAGAGGTCGATAGCGCCGCTGCGCCCGCCCTCGCGCGCAAGCCCGGCCGCCAGCATGTCCTCCCGGCGCACGTTGTCCCTGGCCATGGCGTCGAGCAGCCACGTCCAGCCGTCGGGCGCGAGGCCGATGCCGAACCGCTTCCACGTCTCTGGCCCAAGCCCGCGATTTTCGAGATAGGTCCGCGCCGACTGGCCCTCAGGTCCCAGCAGAGCACGCTGATACAGCGCGTGCGCCTTGGCGACGATGCGCATGAGCCGGGCGCGATTGTCCTGCGCCTGTTGCTCGCCGGGGGTCGATTCCGGCGGCGGCATGCCGGCCTCGATGGCGAGCCGGTCGATGGCGCCGACGAAGTCCACGCCCTCCAGCTTCTGGCACAGCTTGAAGATGTCGCCGCCTTCGCCGCAGCCGAAGCACTTGAACGTTCCTTCCTTGTCGCGGACGTGGAAGGAGGCGGACTTCTCGGTGTGGAACGGGCAGGGCGCCCAGTAATCCCCGGCCGATGGGCGCGACTTGCGCTTGTCCCACGCCAGGCGTTTTCCCGCGTAGTCCGCGATCGAGATGCGCTCCCGCAGCTGTTTGATGTACCAGTCTGGGCGCCTCATGGGGCGGTCATGCTCCGATCCGGAACCAACAGGTAAACGATTCGGGTGATTCGATCCGTTCCGAATCCGAAACGCCTGGTGCTACCGCCGCAGCGCGATGCGCTGGGTCTCGGTCGGTGTCGCCACGCCGTCCATCGCGTGCCAGGGCGTGACCTCGACCCCGCCGTTGGTGCGGGTCAGCACCGAAAAGCTGGCGGGCGTGCCGCGCTGGCGGTGAGACAGGGTGCCGCAGCCAAGGCTCCACGTGTTCCTGTCGCCGAACGGGAAGGGCTGGGCGAACGGGCGGTGCAGGTGGCCGGTCAGCACGAGATCGACGCCCGCCTGGGCGAAAATCTCGGCGGCTTCCGGGCCGCCCTTGGTGCGGGTCTTGATCGGCGCGCCCGGCGGCAGCACCAGCGGGTGGTGGCAGACCACGATCCGCGCCGTCCCCTTGCGCATTTCACTCAGCCGCGCAGCGGCGGCCTGTGCCTGTTCGACGGTGATGACGCCGTGCGCCCAGTTGAGCCGCGTCTGCACCCCGCGCGCGGTGTTCAGCGAGACGATCGAGAACGCGTCGTCCTGATACGCCTGCACCCCGCTCTCGGCGAAGCTGCGGTCAAAGTCATTGAAGGGGCTGAACGCGCGCTCGAACAGATTGAGGAACGGCACGTCGTGGTTGCCGGCGGTCAGCACGACAGGCCGACGGAGCGTGGCGAGCCATGCCTCGGCGGCTTCGAACTCGCGCCTGCGCCCGCGATAGGTGAGGTCGCCGGCGACAACGATCAGGGCGGGATCGATGCTGGGCAGAGCATCCGCCAACGCCGTAAGCGCCTGCGTGTCTTCGCAGCCAAAGTGGATATCGGCGACGTGAACGATGGATTGCGTGGTCACGCCGTGGAGTCGGCGCTCGCAAGGGCGGCGTCGTCAAGGGCCACGACTCGGGCGGCCACGGGAACAGCCACGATACGCACCCGCGGCGGCAGGGTCACGGGCTCGCCATCGAGGACAGCAGGCACTTCGCCATGGCCGAAGATTTCCGTAGCGCGGCACGCCCGGATGTCGGTGGCCGGGTCCGTGCGCCATGCGCCGGTGAGAGCGCCGATACCGAGGCGGAACGCCGACAACGCGCCGGCGGGATCCAGGAAGGCCGCCTCCAGTCTGTCGTCGCCATGCGCCCTGGAGAACAGCGGGCACAGGATCGCCACAGCTTCCGTCCGCGCCATCGGCGACAGATCACGACGCGCGCGCAGTCTGTGCGCGAATGCACGCTTGAACGCGATGTGGAAGCGATTGATCGCCGAAAACATCTTGCCTTCACGGACGGCTTCGCGGGCGTCGGCCATGAGAGCAGGGGAGCCGAAAATGCCTGCGACAAAGAAGAGATGTTCGCCGGCGCGCGCGCCCGGAAGGTCACGGACAGTACCCTCGTCCAGCGCTGCGACGATCGCGTCCTCCCAGTTGCGCGGGCCGTAGAGCGCCTTCGGCAGCACGTTCATGGTGCCACCGGGGAGAAGGATAAGCGGCGGCCCATTCGGCCCCGCGAGTTCCGCGGCATGTCTTGCAGTACCGTCGCCGCCGAGGATCACCACCGCGTCCGGCTTCTGCGCGATCGCTGCGGCCATGGCCGCGTGCATGTCATCGGGATCTGGCGAGACAACCGTCACCTGCGCGCAGCGCGCCCGCAGAAGCTCCTCAAGCTTTGCCGCCGCCGTCGGGCCAACGCTTCCGGCGCGTTCATTGACGACCGCCACAACCGACCCATGGCGCGAGTCTGGCGTGGTTGCGTCGGCCGCAAGGGTGCTGTCAGATCGTTCGATCAACCGTGTCCTCATTGCGAGCACAACGGTTCAGACCGGGGCGATGTTCCCCGACGATGGCGCCGGTGGTGCGTTAGCCGCGCGCAGACCGCGACACGATGCGCGCACGCATGTTGGCCGTCTGCTGGCGGATCTGACGGATCAGCGCGGGTACGTCGGCACGGGTGCCAAGGGTTTCCTCGAAGTCGACTTTCTGGCGCTGCGCCAGCCAGATACGGGAATCTCCGATCACCAGCGAAGCATCGACCGTTTTCCACGCCGTGCCGCGCTTCACGACACGCCACTCCACCAGCATCGGCGTGGTGGTGCCGCGCGGCGTGATCATCGTCTTCACCACGACATCGCGGCCGGGCACGCGGTCGGTGGAGCCCGTCACGCGCATCTCGTTGCCGCGGAACTGGTCGAGTTGATCTTCGTAGACCGCGACGCAGTAGTCGACGAACACCGCCTGCCATTCAGCGTTCAGGGCGGGGTCGGCACGGAGCCGACGGGCGGCGTTCGGGCCAAGCACGTACGCCGAAATACTCGGCACGTCGGCCAGCTGCAGCATCAACGTGCGGAATTGCGCCTGTCGCGCAGCGGGCGAAAGCGCGCGATTGGAGAGCGACGCGATCGCTGCGTTCCCGTCACGGGCCACGTAGGCCTCGGCGGACGGATCCGCCTGAGCCGGCGTCGGTGTCACTGCAACAGCCACCGCAAGCGTGGCGAAGGCCGCAAACATGCGGCGGCTCATGGAACGGGCAAGCACGATCAATTCCCCTGGGGTGGTGTCGACGACGGTTCCGGCGAAGGTTCCGTCGCCGGTTCAGATGGGATCTCTTCAAATTCGGGCAAGTCTTGGACGTTCGTCTGACCGTTCTGGACTGCGCTTTCCCGCAGGATCGTGTAGGTCGACCGAATGGACACGTAGGGGTCGATGGACGTTGCGTAGAGGCTGTCCAGCGCCTCGATGCCCGCCTCCCGCGCCGAAACGACGCTGAGGACGCTGCGGGTGATGCGGACCGCGTCGTCGCCGTCAAACTGGGCGTAGTTCAGCGGGTCAAACGCAACGTCAACCACGTCCCCGACCCCGTCGCGCACGGAGGACGGGCCGAGGAACGGCAGCACCAGGTAGGGGCCGGCGCCCACCCCCCAGCGTCCGAGCGTCTGGCCGAAGTCCTCGCTGTGTTTATCGAGGCCGAACTCCTTGGCCACATCAAACACCCCGACGACGCCGATCGTGCTGTTGATCCCGAAGCGCGCCAGGGTCGTGCCCGCGCGGGTGGGGGCGACCTGAAGCACATCGTTGGCGAACACCACCGGCGCACGCAGGTTGGACAGGACGTTGCTGACCCCGGTGCGGACCACCCGCGGGGTCACGGCCCGGTAGCCGAGCGCCACCGGTTTCAGGGCGTATTCGTCGACCTTCTCGTTGAACGAGAACATGGCGCGGTTGAAAGATTCGAACGGGTCGTTCGGCATGTCCAGCGCGTACGCCGAGCCGCTCGCGCCCATGGCGAGCGCCGCGATTACCAGATGCCTGCGCATGAACTGACCCTCCGACGGCGACATATGACCGGTACGCCGTTAATCAACCCTTCATGACGGTTTTCCGAGGGCTTCCCATGCCTAGAAACACGTGTCATATAAAGATATGTTTATATCTCCAACCGAACCGGCCAAAAACGCCAGCGCCAGTCGCGTCGTCGCGGCGCTGCGTGGCGCGGGCGAACAGACCCGCATCCGGGCGCTCGCGCTGCTCGCGCGCGGGGAGCTGTCGGTCGGCGAGCTGGCGGTGGCGCTCGGCCAGAGCCAGCCCCGCATCAGCCGCCACCTGCGGCTCCTCACCGAGAGCGGTCTTGTGGAGCGGATACCGGAAGGCGCCTGGGTGTTCTACCGGCTGGCCGGCGCCAACACCCCGGAACGGGTCCTGATCGATGCCGTCGTCGAGATGCTGGACCCCCAGGAGCCGGAACTGCAGCGGGACGCCGAGCGGCTCGCCGACATCCGCAACACGCGCGAGACCGCCGCCGCCGCGTACTTCGCTGCCAACGCCGCCGACTGGAATCGCGTGCGCGATCTGCACCTGCCCGACGCCGACATCGAGGCTGCCATGCGCGCGGCGGCGGGCGAGGGGCCATTTGCGTTCATGGTCGACGTGGGCGTGGGCCAGGGCCGCATGCTCGAAGTGTTCGCCGATCGTGTTGGCCGTGCGGAAGGGTTCGACACGAGCCGCCAGATGCTGGCGCTGGCGCGCGCCACCATCTCCAGCCTGCCGGACGGCAAGGCGACGGTGCGCTTCGGCGATGTCTACGAACCGCCGATCGCGCCGGGCGCGGCCGATCTTGTGACCATCCATCAGGTGCTCCACTTCCTGTCCGATCCCGGTCGCGCGGTGATCGAGGCGGCGCGCCTGCTGAAGCCGGGCGGTCGCCTGGTGATCGCCGACTTCGCGCCGCATGGGCTTGAATTCCTGCGCGAGAAGCACGCCCACCGCCGGCTCGGATTCACCGACGCGGAGATGCGCCAATGGTGCGCCGCCGCCGGCGTGCCGAAGCTGAAGGCGACGACACTGGTGACGCGTCAGCCGGTGGCCGACGAGAAGAGCGCGCTCGTGGTGAAGATCTGGTCCGGCGAACGCGCCGTGGTGGAGGCTGTGCGATGACGGCTGTGCAGGCCATCTTCGACGCCGCCGCCGCACGCCTGCGGGCGCACGGGCCGCGCGTGTCGTTCGAGTTCTTTCCGCCGAAGACGGAGAAGCTCGAAGAGCAGTTGTGGACGGTGATCCGGCGGCTTGAGCCGCTGGCGCCGGCCTTCGTGTCGGTGACGTACGGCGCGGGCGGGTCCACGCGCGATCGCACGCACCGCACGGTGTCGCGGATCGTCGAGGAAACATCGCTCAGGCCCGCCGCGCACCTCACCTGTGTCGATGCTTCGCGCGGCGAGATCGACGACGTGCTGCGCGCCTACTGGAACGCCGGCATCCGCCACATCGTGGCGCTGCGCGGCGATCCTACCGCCGGCGCGGGCGCCAGGTATGAACCGCGCGCCGATGGCTACGCCTACGCCGCCGACCTCGTCGCGGGCGCACGCAACGTCGCGCCGTTCGAGGTGTCCGTCGCCGTCTACGCCGACCTGCACCCCGACAGCACGAGCTGGCAGACCGAGATCGACAACTTCCGGCGTAAGCTGGACGCGGGCGCCACGCGCGGCGTCTCCAACTTCTTCGTCGATGCAGACTCGTTCCTGCGCCTGCGCGATCGTTTTGCCGACGCCGGCATCGCCGCGCCGATCGTGCCGGGCATCATGCCGGTGTCCAACTTCAACGGCTTCAAGCGCATGGCGTTGGTGGGCGGCGTCACCGTGCCGGACTGGTTCGCCGATATCTTCGAAGGCCTCGACAACGATCCCGAAACCCGCCTGCTGGTCGCCGCCGCCACCACCGGCGAACTCTGCGCGCGGCTCGCAGCCGAAGGTGTCGAAGCGTTCCACTTCTACACGCTCAATCGCGCCGAACTGACGGTCGCGATCTGCCGCATGCTGGGCGTGCGTCCGCAGGAGAAAGTGCAATGAACACGTCCAAGAACAGGAAGGAACGCTTCGCAGCGCTGGAGAAGATCGCGCAGGACCGCATCATCGTGCTCGACGGCGCCTGGGGCACGATGATCCAGCAGCACGATCTCACGGAAGCGGATTTCCGCGGCGCGCGCTTCGCCACGCACAACCGGCCGCTGAAGGGCAACAACGATCTCCTGTGCCTGACGCGCCCGGACATCGTGCGCGAGATTCACGACCAGTATCTCGACGCCGGCGCCGACATCACGTCGACCAATACGTTCTCCGGCACCACGATCGCGCAGGCCGACTATGCGCTGGAAAGCATCGTCGACGATCTCAACATCGCCGCCGCGCGCATCGCACGCGAGGCCTGCGACGCGTTCACCGCGAAGGACGGCCGCGTACGGCTGGTCTCCGGCGCCATCGGGCCGACCAACAAGACGCTGTCGCTCTCGCCCGACGTGAACGATCCGGCGCGCCGGGATGTGACGTTCGAGGAAGTCGCCGCCGCCTACAAGCAGCAGGCGCGGGGCCTTGTGGAAGGCGGCGCCGACATCATCCTGATCGAGACGATCTTCGACACGCTCAACGCCAAGGCGGCGATCTTCGGCGTCGAGGAGTTCTTCGACGAGCTGGGCGAGACGTTGCCGATCATGATCTCCGGCACCATCACCGATCTCTCCGGGCGCACGCTGTCGGGCCAGACGGTGGAGGCGTTCTGGCACTCGGTGCGCCACGCCAACCCGTGGAGCGTCGGCCTCAACTGCGCGCTCGGTCCCAAAGACATGGACGCCCACATCCGATCGCTCGCGCGCGCCGCCGGCGTGCGTGTGTCGGCGTATCCGAACGCGGGGCTGCCCAACGCGATGGGCGGCTACGACGAAACGCCCGCCGACATGGTGCGCGTGATGGAGCCGTGGATGAGCGGGCAGGTGGTCAACATCGTCGGCGGCTGCTGCGGTACGACGCCAGATCACATCCGCGCCATCGCCGAAGCCGCGCACGGCAAGACGCCGCGCAAGACGTGGGCGTGTGAGCCGGTGATGCGGCTGAGCGGGCTTGAGCCGTTCACGGCGGCGGGGTGAGATGACATTTCCCGAACTGGCATCCCTTCTCCCCCGTGAGGGGGAGAAGGTGGCCGCGAAGCGGTCGGATGAGGGGGAGACTTGCGGGAGGAGTCTCGTCTTGCGGCACGCCCCCTCACCCTCGCTTCGCTCGACCTCTCCCCCTCGCGGGGGAGAGGAGTTGGATACTAGGCCATGACCACCGCCAACCCCTTCGCGAACTTCATCATCGTCGGTGAACGCACCAACGTCACGGGCAGTGCGAAATTCCG
>JANNVF010000394.1:0-2313 GCA_031414315.1 Hyphomonadaceae bacterium
TGTTTTTGTCCTTCGTGGGGGGTGGCCCCCCCCCCCCCCCCCCCGGGGGGGGGGGCGGGGGGGGGGCCGCCCCCCCCGGCCGATCGACCCGGCGCGTCGCTTCCGACTGCATCCCGTCGAACCACTGCGCCCCCGCCCCCGCCCCCGGCCCCCTCCCCCGACATGCGTCGGAGGAGGGGAGGTTCGCGCGACGTCACGGCTTGCGGCGCTCTCGCCACGCCCCACAATGCAACCAACAAAAGAGGAAACGCCCATGCCCATGACCAACCGCGTCACCGCCATGCTCGGCACGCAGTATCCCATCGTGCAGGCCCCGATGGGCTGGATCGCGCGGGCGCAGCTTGCGTCGGCGGTGTCCAACGCCGGCGGGATGGGGATCATCGAGACGTCCTCGGGGCAGCTCGACGAGATCAAGGTCGAAATCCAGAAGATGCGCGACCTCACCGACAAGCCGTTCGGCGTGAACATCGCGCAGGCGTTCGTGCGCGATCCGGGCATTGCCAACTTCGTCATCGACCAGGGCGTGAAGTTCGTCACGACGAGCGCCGGCGATCCCACGAAGTTCTGCGCCACGCTGAAGGCCGCCGGCCTCACGGTGTTTCACGTCGTGCCGACGTTGCGCGCCGCGCAGAAGGCGGTGGAGGCGGGTGTCGACGGGCTGGTGGTGGAAGGCGGCGAGGGCGGCGGATTCAAGAATCCGCAGCCGGTGATGACGATGGTGCTGCTGCCGCTGGTGGCGGAGAAACTGAACGTGCCGATCATCGCGGCCGGCGGCATCACCTGCGGGCGCACCATGGCGGCGGCGTTCGCGCTCGGCGCCGAAGGCGTGCAGATGGGCACGCGCATGGTCAGCGCGCTGGAAAGCCCGGTGCACGACAACTGGAAGAACGCGATCATCGCAGCGGAAGAAACCGACACGCTCTTCCTCAACCAGTTCGGCAAGCCCGCGCTGCGCGCGCTGAAGACCAAGCGCACCACGCAACTCGAACATGACGTGCTGCAGGACGGGTATGCCGGCCCGCCGCCGATGGCCGCGTTCGGCAACGCCCTCGATCTCTACTTCGGCGGCGATATGGAGGCGTCCATCGCGCTGTCGGGTCAGGTCGCCGGGCGCATCGACGCCGTGAAGCCGGTGGCCGAGATCATCGGCGAGACGATGCGCGAATTCGAGGATACCGTGCGCGCGATGGGCAAGAAGTACGGCTAGTGTGGCGATTCAGAAAATTTGCCAGCGTTTCGTGGCGGGCTCCAGGCGTATTTCTGAATCATCAGCCACAATAGAAATCATAGGTTTCTGGTGTGCTTTTTGGATTTGAAGTTCGAACAGGACGTGACCCCATTTGCGGGCGAAATTCAAATCCAGCACACCAGACAGTTCACGGCAGGGACATGAGCGCGCATCCGGGACGGCACATCCTGCTCGACGGAACGACAGCGCGCCCCGCGCCCTACGCAGGTGCGTTTTCCGAAGCCGTGCGATGGATCAGCGCGCTCTACCTGACACTCGCCGGCTGGAAACTTCGCGGGGACTGGCCGGCGCTGGACAAGGCCGTGCTCGTCGCCGCGCCGCACACGTCCAACTGGGACGGAATCAATATGCTCGCGGCGGCCGGCTACTATCGCGTGCGGCTGCGCTGGATGGGCAAGAAGAGCCTGACGGAAGGCCCGTTCGGCTGGCTGATCAAGGCGCTGGGCTGCGTGCCGATCGACCGCTCCGGCAGCCATGACGTCGTCAACGCCATGCGCGCGGCATTCGCGGCGCACGACAGGATGGTGCTCGCCATTCCACCCGAAGGCACGCGCAGTCTCGTCGGCGAATGGAAGAGCGGCTTCTGGCACATCGCGGTGGCGGCCGACGTGCCGCTCGTCCTCAGCGTGCTGGACTATGGCAAGAAGTGCGTGACGCTACCCGCCGTGCTCTATCCCGGCGGCGATTACGAGGCCGATCTGGCGTTCATTCGCGGTTACTACGCTGGCGCGGTCGGAAAAAACCGCACGCAATTCATCGCGCCGGGGGCAGGGGACCGCAACTCCTCTCCGTAAGGAGAGAGGGTCAACTTCCGTTTTTGCCGTAAGCGGATCTTAGGTTGGCCTGCCAAATCGCTGATAGTGCGCGTCCAACTCCGCTTCCAGACCCGCGTGCTCGGCAAACACCATCGGCAGCAAGGCTTGAGTCATTCGCATTGAAGCTTCGGCGATGCGGTCGCTCAGGTTCTGCGCGGCCGGGCCGACGCGGAGGTCGGCGGTACGAATAGGGGGAAAGGCGCCCGTGCAATCCACCAGCGGCCCGGAGCGCCGGCGTCCCGCCGGCAA
>JANNVF010000395.1:0-3790 GCA_031414315.1 Hyphomonadaceae bacterium
CGGCCGCAGCAGGCCTTCCTGCGCGACGCTCGCCACCAGCGTGCCGTCCTGCAGGTAGATCGCGCCGCGATTGAAGCCGCGCGCGCCGGACGCGCTGGGGCTGTCCTGGTCGTAGAGGTGCCATTGCTCGGCGCCGCTGGGGCGATGGAACCAGATGATGTGGTCGAGGCTCGCCATCATTGCGCCGCTGGCCCAGCTCACGCCGTGCGGCCGTGCGCAGGTGCTGAGCAGGCTCATGTCGGTGGCGTAGGCGAGCATGCACTGGTTGATCGCCACGCCTTCGCCCACCGGCCCGGTCGCGCGGAACCAGACCTGCTGGCGCGGTTCGACTTTTTCCGGCTTAAACGGCGAGACCGGGTTGACCTGGCGCATGTCGATCGCGCGGTCGCGCGCCACGTGCTCGGCCAGCGCCGCCGGAATCGTGGCGGCATACCTGGCCATGCGTTCCTTGTCGGTCGGCACTGTTTCCGGAACGGGCGCGGCGGGCAGCGGCGACTGGTGCTCGAAGCCCTCCTCGTGCACCTGGAACGAGGCCGCGAGGTTGAAGATCTGCTCGCCGTGCTGGATCGCGATCACGCGCCGCGTCGTGAACGACTTGCCGTCGCGCGAACGCTCCACCTCGTACAGCACCGGCGCCTTGGGATCGCCCGGCCGGATAAAATACGACTGCAGCGAGTGGCAGGTCCGCCCCTCCACGGTCTGATAGGCCGCGCTGAGCGCCTGCGCGATCACCTGCCCACCGTAGATGCGATCCCGGTTCATCTCGTCGTCGGGCGTGAGGCCACGGAACAGGTTCACCTCGATCGGTTCGAGGGTGAGGGTGGCGATCAGGGTTTCGATGGCTGTCATTGGCCCCGCATAGCCCGCGATTGTGCGCTGCGGCAAGGACGGAGCAGCCCGCACACCCCTCCTCCGTCCGAATGGACGGGGGAGGGGCTGGGGGTGGGGGTGGGGGCGCAGAGGTTCGACGGGATACAGTCGAAGCAACGCACCCGGTTGATCGGCTGGTCCCCCACCCCCGGCCCCTCCCCCAACATTCGTTGGAGGAGGGGAGGTTGACTGCCCGATTCCGCATCTGCGCCGAACACCTTTAGGCTTCACCGATGACCGTCCCAGCCGAAACGCAAGATCCCGCCGCCGAAGCGGCCCGCGCGGCCCTCGACGCCCGCGAGCCGATCATCCTGCTCACCGGGCGCGCCGGCACGGGCAAGAGCTGGTTCATCCGCAAGCTGATGGCCGATGACAAGCACCGGCCCCAGGTGGTGCTGGCGCCCACCGGCCTCGCGGCGATGAACATCGGCGGGCAGACGGTGCATTCGTTCTTCGGCTTTCCGCCCCGCCCGCTGCTGGGGTTCAGGGAGAAGCCCAACTGGTTCTTCACGCAGAACGCGCGGCGCCTCTCGCGCATCGTGGTCGACGAGATCTCCATGCTGCGCGCCGACACGCTGGACGCCATGGACGCGCACCTTCGTGCTGCAAGACGCAGCGTGAAGCCGTTCGGCGGCGTGCAGATGCTGCTCGTCGGTGACTTCTACCAGCTCCCGCCCGTGGTGCGCGGCGACGAAGGCCGCATGCTGGAGGAGGCCGGCTACGCGAGCCCCTACGCCTTTTCGGCGCTTGCGTTGCGCGACCAGCCGATCGCCGCGCTCGAACTGACCGCCATGCGCCGGCAGACCGACGCGCACTTCATCGACCTGCTGCAGTCCATCCGCGATCGCAACCGCGTGCGCGACGCCGTGGATGAACTGAACGCGGCGTGCTTCGACGCAGGCCCGCTGCCGACGCGTCCGGTGCTGCTGTGCGCCACCAACAACGTCGCCGATTCCCACAACGTCCGCGGCCTCAACGCGTTGCCCGGCGCCGCGCGGCTCTACGAAGGCGGCTTCAAGGGCGAGCTGCCGAAGAACGGCGTGTCCGGCGACCGCCTGCCCGCGCCGCTGGCGCTCGCGCTGAAGGAAGGCGCCCGCGTGATCTTCACGCAGAACGACCCCGCCGCGCGCTGGGTGAACGGCACGCTCGGCACCGTGCTCGGCTTCGACGACGACCTCGTGCGCGTGGAGATCGACGGTGAAGACGAGACGGTGGACGTCGCCCGCTCCAGCTGGCCGCAGACGCGTTGGCAGTGGGATGAAAAGGCGCAATCGATGGAGGTGAAGGAGGAGTACCGTTACGAACAATTCCCGCTCGCGCCCGCATGGGCGATCACGATCCACAAGGCGCAGGGCATGACGCTGGACGCGGTGGAAGTGGATCTTGGGCGCGGCGCGTTCGCGCCGGGGCAGACGTATGTGGCGCTGTCGCGCGCGCGGAGCATCGCGGGGTTGCGGCTGACGCGACCGCTGCAGGAGCGCGATGTGCAGGTGGACGAGGCGATCGCGGAGGGGCTGGGGCGGTTGGTGGGGTAGCGATCACCTCATAGACATCGACCCGCGACTCATGAAGTCTGTTGCGGGCCGTTTTTGATCGGTGCCAAATGGAAAATCGAGTCGACATTCCTGCTTGGATTAGCGTTCTTCTCGCTGGAAGTTTTGCAGGATCAGTGTGTTACGACTACGGGTTTCTGTCATCGCTGAATTTGAGTTTTAGCGACGTCCCATCGACACTTTCAGATCACACACGAAGCGCGCTTCAGTGGATGCCTTCGGTCATATTAGGACTTTTTCTGGCGTTCGCATTTGAGTTGCTGCCCAAATCAGAAAAAACTGCGAGCCCCAATCACGGCAAAACGGCATTCCTTGCAGTTGCGAGACAGGTTATCTTTTCCGGGACCGGCATACTCTTCTGCATTTCTCTGCTCGGCTTCCTCTTGAACGGCGAGAGAGTTCCACTCGCTGCGGTAACGATGGCATTTTACGGATGGTTCTTCATTGCGGAACTGATGCTCTCTTCCAAACAAGGCCAAAAACTCACGATTGCCCCGTTGAGAGTCGCGTTCATTGTGTTGCCTGGCGTGTCGATCTTCTTGTTTGGCATGGGCTGGTCTGAAGCGGCGAACAGGAGTCGCTTAGACCCGTTTTATGCGACGACGCCTTCAGCAATACTTCGAAGCAACGACGGCGAGTCCAGCATAGTTCATGTTCTTCGCTACTACGAACGCGGCCTTCTTTACCGCGAAGGCAAGATGGCGATCTTTCGGCAATGGGATTCCATTCAATCGGTCTCCGCTCCTACTCGAACTACAATTCGCGTGGGAATACTCTGCGGATGGACGCCAATTGGCTGTCGCCCGCCTTCCATCCACAAGGATGACGTCAAGCGCGACTAGGGCGGGCCGCGCGATCCGAAATGACGGAGCCAACGTGAGGAAGCGGGGATCCGTACCCCCTCTTTCCACACCCATCACGCCACACACCCCTTGCGCGCCAACGCGCATGAACTTTTTCCGCCAATCAAATCCGACCCCTCCCGCACCCGCGCTATACTCCCGCGCATGAAACACACCGCCGACATCCCTCTCGCCTCCGGCCTGCGCCGCATCGTCGACGTCGCCATCGACTCCGTGCGCCTCGGCATGCGCCGGTTCTGGCGGGGTGGCGCGCACGCGAATGCGCCGGCGGGCGAGGCGGTGTCTCTGCTCAACCGGCTGATGCGGCTGCTGCGGTTCGTGTTCGTGATCCTCGCGGTGCATCTCGACATCACGCCGACGCGCAAGCGCGCCAGTGTGCGACGCGCGTCACAGCGCATCACGCCGCGCAGGCCCGCTTTCCCGTTGTTCGCGCGGTTTCGCCTCCGCTACGACGACACGCCGAAAGGCGTCGCGCCCGCCGCGTTCGCGCGCCCGCAGGACCGC
>JANNVF010000396.1:0-11288 GCA_031414315.1 Hyphomonadaceae bacterium
TGCGCCGCTGGATCGCCGCCATGGACACCAACGGCCATACGCTGCCTTCTCGATAGACCCCAGGAGTAGCCCCATGTCCCTGCGCACACCCATCTGCGACATGCTCGACATCGAGCACCCGATCCTGCTCGCCGGCATGGGCGGCGTCTCCTATGCGGAGCTTGCAGCCGCGGTGTCGAACGCCGGCGGCTACGGCGTGCTCGGCATGGCCGGCACGTCCGCCAAGTTCATCGGCGAACAGATGAAGAAGACCCGGTCGCTCACATCGCGCCCGTTCGGCGTGGACCTGCTCGCGGCCTCGCCTGAGTCGCTCACCGAAGCGGTTGATGTGATCATCGGCGAAGGCGCATCGAGCTTCGTGGCGGGCCTCGGCGTGCCGATGCCGATCATGGAGAAGCTGAAGAAGGCTGGCCTCAAGGTTATGGTGGTCTGCGGCGCGGTGAAGCACGCGGTGAAGGCCGAACAGGCCGGCTGCGACGCGGTCATTTGCCAGGGCGGTGAAGGCGGCGGGCATACCGGGCTTGTGGGCACCGCGCCGCTGGTGGCGCAGGCGGTGGAAGCGGTGAAGATACCGGTTATCGCGGCGGGCGGCCTCTATGACGGGCGTGGACTTGCAGCAGCGCTCGCTCTCGGCGCGCAGGGCGTGTGGATGGGCACGCGCTTTATCGCATCGAGCGAAGCGCACGCCGCGCAGATGTATCGCGACGCCATCATCGCCGCCGAAGACGGCGATACCACCCGCACGCGCTGCTATTCCGGTAAGCCCATGCGCGTGAAGACCAACCCTTACGTCGATGATTGGGAACGCCGTCCGCAGGACATCCAGCCGTTCCCGATGCAGGCCATGCTCAGCGTGCAGACCGGCGTCATCGGCGGTATCGGCGGTCAGATGGAGGGGCTCGACATCGACAAGTCCTGCTTCGCGATGGGGCAGTCCGCCGGCGGCGTGCACTCGGTGAAGCCGGCCGCAGATCTCGTCGCCGACATCATGGCGGAGGCGCACGCTTCGATCGCGCGCATGGCGGCGTTGCAGGCTCGGTCACCGTCGAAGGTCGCGGTGCAATGAGGAATACCAGGATGCGCTTCTCCCCTCTCGCTCTCGTCGCGGTCGCGGTTCTTGCACTGACGTCCTGCGAAACCACCGGATCCACAGGTCCCGGTTCGTCGCCGGTGTTCGGCTACCCACCAGCCGCATGGGATGTACGTCCCGAAGGGCGGCAATGGACCACCATCGCGCACAACGCCATCGACACGTTGGCGCCGGACCTGGTGACCATCGTTCCCACCGACATCGACGCCTTCTGCCCCGGCTACCGCAATGCATCGCCAGCAAACCGGCGCGCGTTCTATGTCTCGCTGCTGTCGGAGCTGGCGAAGTTCGAAAGCAACTTCGATCCGTCCGTGCGCTTCACGGAGTCGATCACCGATGCGTCCGGGCGCCGCGTCATCAGCCGCGGTCTGCTGCAGATCTCGCAGGAGAGCGCCAACGGCTACGGCTGCGCGATCACCGATCCCGAACAGCTGCACGATCCGGCGACCAACCTGCAATGCAGCGTGCGCATCCTCGGACGCTGGATCGCGCGCGATCAGGTGATCGCGGGGTATTCCTCCGGCGCATGGCGTGGCGCCTCGCGCTACTGGAGCCCCTTCCGCGACCGCAACAAGCTCGTCGATCTTCAGGCGGCGCTCAATGCCAGGCCCTACTGCGCGCGCCGGACCAGCTGAACAGGTGACACGATGATCAGGTCCGCTCTCCTCACCGTTGCGCTTGTTGCGCTGGCCGCATCTTCCGCATCCGCGCAGACGCCGCTCGATCCCGGCTTCGGCCGCGGCGAGCGTGTCTCCGGGGCGCCGTTCGCCACGCGCTCGCCGGTCATCGCGCCGCACGGCGCAGCGGCCAGCGCGCATCCGCTGGCGACGCGCGTGGCGGTGGATGTACTCAAGGAAGGCGGCAGCGCCGTGGACGCCGCGATTGCGGCGAATGCGATGCTCGGCCTGCTGGAGCCCACCGGCTCCGGCATCGGCGGCGACGTGTTCGCCATCGTCTGGGATCCGCGCACGCGGAAACTTCACGGTTACAACGGCTCCGGCCGTTCGGCGCGTGGGCTTTCGCTGGAGGAGCTGCGCCGCGTCTCGCGCGAGAAGAACAACGGGCTCATTCCGTCGTTCGGCGCGGCCAGCGTCACGGTGCCCGGCACGGTGGACGGCTGGTTCGCGCTGCATGGCCGGTTCGGCCGATTGCCCATGCGCCGGCTGCTGCAGCCCGCCATCGACTACGCCGAACGGGGTGCGCCGGTGCCGCAGGCGATCGCGTATTACTACGCCAACAACAAGCGCCGGTTGGAAGCGGAATTCACCGCCGGTCGTCTCGAGGAAATCAACAACGCGCGCCGGACCTGGTGGCCGAGCGGCGCTACCCCCGCCAATGGATCGCTGTTCCGCAATCCCGATCTCGCGCGCACGTATCGCGCCATCGCCCGCGACGGCAGGCGCGCGTTCTACGACGGCGTCGTGTCGCAGACGACCGACGCCTACATGCGCCGCATCGGCGGCTGGTTGCGCGCTGAAGACTTCCAGGCGCATCAAGGCGAATGGGTCGATCCGCTGTGCGTGGACTATCGCGCGGGCGTTTCCCTGTGCGAGCTGCCGCCCAATACGCAAGGCGTTTCGGCGTTGCAGATGCTGCAGATCCTGCGCGGCTACGACGTGCGCGCATTGGGGTTTCTCACCGCAGACAGCCTGCACGCGCAGGTGGAGGCCAAGCGCCTGGCGTTCGCCGACCGCGCCCGCTACTACGCCGACCCCGCGTTTGCGCCCGCCGACCTCAACCGCCTCATCGACCAGCGCTACGCCGATCAGCGCCGCACGCTCATCCGCATGGACCGCGCCATGCAGACGCCCGATCCCGGCCCTGACGTGCTGCGTCGCGGCGACACAACGTATTTCGCCACCGCCGACAAGGACGGCATGATGGTATCGATCATCCAGTCGAACTATCGCGGCATGGGATCGGGCCTCGTGCCCGACGGCCTGGGCTTCATGCTGCAGGATCGCGGCGAGATGTTCGCGCTGACCGATGGCCACGCCAACGTCTACGCGCCCGGCAAGCGACCCTTCCACACAATCATCCCGGCCTTCGCCATGAGGAATGGCGCGCCTTGGCTCGCCTTCGGCCTGATGGGCGGGGACATGCAGCCGCAGGGCCACGTGCAGATCATCCTCAACCTCGTGGACTACGATCTCGATCTGCAGGCGGCGGGCGACGCCGCGCGATGGCGCCACGGCGACGATCAAGAACCGACCGGCGAGCCCGCGATCGCCAACGGCATGCTCTTCCTGGAGAACGGCGTGCCGCCGGCTGTGCGCGCTGCGTTGCAGCAGCGCGGTCACATTGTTCGCCCTGCGGATGGCGGATTTGGCGGCTATCAGGCGATCATGCGCGACGCGGAGCGCGGCGTGTGGATCGCCGCCACCGAGATGCGCAAGGATGGCAGCGCCGACGGCTACTGAGGCTGCACATTTGAGGCCGACGTTCGCTGGAGTATGTTTCGTCGATGTTCGTCCGGTCCGGTCCCCTCGCCGCAGTCTGCGCCGTACTTGTTCTGCTCGCCGCCGGCGACGTGTTCGCGCAGTCTCGCCCGCCGCTCACCGAAACCCCCCAGTCACGCCGCACGCAGTACGGGGGGGAGCTCATGCAGCTCGCGCATGTGCTGGGCGGCGCGCACTATCTGCGTGTGCTGTGCGTCGGCAAATCGGATCAGTCGTGGCGGCTGTTCATGGTCGCCATGCTCGACCGCGAAGGCGGCCCCCGCCGCACCGATCTCGTCGACGCGTTCAACGACGGCTACCGCGACATCGAACTCCGATTTCCCGGCTGTTCGCCGGCCGCGCAGGCCGAGGAAGCCGAACTGAAGAACCAGGGCATGCGTCTGGCCGACACGCTCGCCGCGCGCCATTCGGACTGAGGCGACACTATGCAGCCTGAAGGCGCTCTCACCGACGCAGAACAGAAATCGATCGCGCTCGACCTCATCCTGCACGCCTGGGACGAAGCGTTGCGACAAGGCGTTGCGCCGGAAATGCTGGCGTCCACTGCGGTGTTCGCGGCGCTCGCCGACATGATCGACCTGCACGGCGAAGCCGCAGTGGCGCAGTTCTGCAGTGACTTGCCCGCGCGCGTCCGGGCTGGCGAGTTTTCCCTCAAGGACGTCTAAGGCTGGTTCTTCCTCATTTTCGCGAGGAACGCTTGTGCATCGGGCGCGACGCCGGTTTCCTCTACCGGCACATCCTCGCAGAACTTCACCCACGAGACCTGGCTCTCCACGCCGTACTGGATGCGGATCGGCACGGCGTCGGGATCGTCCAGCGACCCGATGGTGGCGTAGATGCGCGCATCGGCCATGTTGTAGGCGAACGACAACGGCGTGCCGCACGCGCCGCAGTAGCCGCGCGTGGCGAGATTGGAGCTCGCGAAGAACGACGGCGTCCCGGCCGTCCAGCTGAAGTCCGCTTTTTTCGCGCCCGCGAGCGCCGCAAACAGTCCACCGGTGGCGCGCTGGCACATGCGGCAGTGGCAGACGTGGCTGTTCTCCGGCGGCACGTAGAGCGCGTAGCGCACCGCGCCGCACTGGCAGCCTCCGGTGGCGACGGGCGAGCGGGTCTCGGTCATCTCAATCTCCCGAATGTCGAGCCCGCATGATAGGGACTGACCGACGCCGTTTGAACTGGCGAATGAGGATCGTATGACCCCCCACGCGCTCGACGGCGTCCGTGTGCTGGACCTCTCCCGCATCCTCGCGGGGCCGTGGGCGACGCAGATCCTGGCCGATCTCGGCGCTGAGGTGATCAAGATCGAGAAGCCGGGCGCCGGCGATGACACGCGCGGCTGGGGGCCCCCGTTCCTCGACGGCGATACCGGCCCTGGCGACGCGGCCTACTACCTCGCCGCCAACCGCAACAAGCGTTCCGTGGCCCTCGACTTCACGCGCCCCGAGGGCGCGGCGCTCCTGCGCGAGATCGCCGCGCGGTCGCAGATCTTCGTGGAGAACTTCAAGACCGGCGGCCTCGTGAAGTACGGCCTCGACTACGCCAGCATCGCCGCGATCAATCCCTCGATCGTCTACTGCTCGATCACCGGGTTCGGTCAGGACGGCCCATACGCGCCGCGCGCTGGCTACGACTATCTCGTGCAGGCGATGGGCGGGCTGATGAGCGTGACCGGCCAGCCAGACGGTGCGCCGGGGGCTGAGCCCATGAAGGTCGGCGTCGCGGTCGCCGATCTGTTCTCCGGCATGTATGCGGTCACCGGCATGCTCGCGGCGCTGCGCCACGCGGAGCGCACCGGGCAGGGTCAGCAGATCGACATCGCGCTGCTCGACTGTCAGGTCGCAATGCTCGCCAATCAGGCGATGAACTATTTCGTGTCCGGCAAGGCGCCCACGCGCCTCGGCAACACGCACCCCAACATCACGCCGTATCAGGTCTTCCCCACCGCCGACGGACACCTCGTGCTCGCGGTCGGCAACGACGGGCAGTTCCGCGCGTTCTGCACCGAAGCCGGACTGGACGCCGTCCCCGGCGATCCGCGGTTCGCCGCGAACGCCGCGCGCATCAGCAACCGCGAGGCGCTGACCACGATTGTGGCTGCGGCCATGGCGCAACGCGCAACCGCCGCATGGATCGCGGCGTTGGAAATCGCAGGCGTGCCGTGCGGACCGATCAACGCGATCGATCAGGTGTTTGCCGATCCGCAGGTGATCGCACGCGGACTCGCGCAGGGCATGCAACGCAGCGACGGCCATGACGTCACGCTGGTAGCGAGTCCGTTGCGCCTCTCACGCACCCCGCCGCGCGTGGATTACGCGCCGCCGCCGCTCGGCGCCGATACCGAAACGGTGCTGCGAGAGGTTGCAGGGCTGGATGAAAACGCGCTGCTGCGATTGCGGCAGGCCGGCGCGATCTGAGGAGACCGGAATGATCGAGTTCTTTGCCACCCCGGGCGTCCACAGCCAGAAGGTGCGGATCATGCTGGAGGAGACGGGGCTGGCGTACGTTGCGCGCGCCGCCGACGTCGCCGTCGCTGAGCCCACGTTCTTTGGACGCTCCCCCTCGCTGCGAGATCCCGACGGACCCGATGGCCTGCCGATCACCATCAGCGAAAGCGCCGCCATCGCGCTCTATCTCAGCCGCAAAGCGCGCAAGTTCGGCCCCGAAGGCGCACGCGAACTGGTGGCGTTCGACTACTGGGCGCACGCGATCACCTCGACGCTGTCGTCGCTGTTTGCCGTATACGATCACTTCAGGGCGCACGCCGGCGCCGAGGAGACGCGCGCCACGTTCGAAGCGGCGGTACGCAAGACGCTGCACGTGTTCGAGGAGCACATCGCGACGCGGCACTTCATGGTCGGCGAGCGCTTCACGGTGATCGATGCGCTGCTCTATCCGCACCTGGCGACCTCCGCGCCGGGCCTGGACGGCGGGCTCGCGAAATTTCCCAACCTCGAACGCTACCGCGACCGGGTCGCCAGCCGCGAGGCTGTGCGGCGCGCGATGAGCGCCTAACCGCCGCTGCGCAGCATCGTCAGCGTGCGGCCGGGGGAGATGTCTTCCACGTCCGTCTTCACGTGGATCAGCGCCGGCGCGTTGGCGGCGCGCGCGGCGGCGAAAGCGGGCGCGAAGTCGGCGGTCTTCTCCACCGTCGCACTCCACGCGCCGAACGCCTTCGCGAGCGCAGCGAAATCGGGGTTGCGCAGATCGGTGGCGCTGACGCGGCCGGGAAAGTGGCGCTCCTGGTGCATGCGAATCGTGCCGTAGCTGCCGTTGTCGACGACGATCACGATGATGTTCACCCCGTACTGCACAGCCGTCGCCAGCTCCTGCCCCGTCATCAGGAAGCAGCCGTCGCCGGCGAACGCGTAGACCTCCCGCGCCGGGTGCGCGAGTTTGGCGGCGATCGCTGCGGGCACGCCATACCCCATGGCGCCGCTGGTCGGCGCGAGCTGCGTGCGGAAACCGCGATGGCGGTGAAAGCGGTGCAGCCACGTGGCGTAGTTACCGGCGCCGTTGGTGAAGATCGCGTCGCGCGGCGCCGTCTGCGACATGTGCGCCACGATCTCCGACAAGTTGACCGCGCCGGTGACACTCACCGGCGTCGTCCACGCCTCGTAGTCCGCGCGCGCGGCTTGCCGCCACGCACTCCAGCGCGAGGTCACGCGCATCATAGCGAGCGCTGCGGCGGCCGACGGCACATCCGCAACCGCCGCTAGACGCGCGGGCCAGACACGGCCCAGTTCTTCGGCGCCCGCGTGGATGTGGACGAGCTTTTCAGCGGTCTGTTGTGGTGTGAACAGGGCGTAGCCCTGTGTCGGGTTCTCCCCGAGCCGCGCGCCGACGACGATCAGCGCATCGCAGTCGCGCAAGCGTTGCAACAGTTTGGGATTGGCGCTGAGGCCGAGATCGCCCACATAGTTCGGCGCGTCGTTGTCGAACAGGTCCTTGCGCCGGAACGACAGCACGACGGGGAGGTCGTTGTCCTCCGCGAACGTGCGGATGTCGGCGAGCGCGTTCTGCGTCCAGCCGCTGCCACCGAGCAACAGCAGCGGGCGCTCCGCCGTCGCAAGAAATGACTGGATCTCGCTCACCGTTTCAGACGCCAATCCGGCGCGCGCCGCTGCACGCGGCGCGACCGGCGCGATTTCCACCTCTTCGGCCAGCACATCTTCCGGCAGCGCGATGGCGACCGGGCCGTGGCGGCCCTGTAGCGCGGTGGCGAACGCGCGGTCGACGATCTCGTGCGTGCGCGCGGCGGCGTCGAGCTCGACCGCCCACTTGGCGATCGGTCCAAGAAATTTTTCGTAGTCGACTTCCTGAAACGCCTCGCGGCCCTGGTCGCCGCGCGCCACCTGCCCGATGAACAGCAGCATCGGCGTGGAGTCCTGCTGGGCGGTGTGCACGCCGACGCTCGCATGCGTCGCGCCCGGTCCGCGCGTCACCATGCAGACGCCGGGGCGCCCGGTGAGCTTGCCGTGCGCTTCGGCCATGTTGGCCGCGCCCGCCTCCATGCGGCACGCGATGACCTGGATCGTGTCAGCGACGTCCGTCAGCGCATCGAGCACCGGGAGGTAGCTCTCGCCCGGCACGCAGAACACGCGATCAACACCGTGCGCCACCAGCGCATCTACAAGATGACGGGCGCCGGTGCGTCGCATGGTGACTCCAAAGAATGGTCGGGGCGGCGGGACTCGAACTCGCGACCCCCTGCTCCCAAAGCAGGTGCTCTACCAGGCTGAGCTACGCCCCGATGGCGACGGTGTAGCCCGTCTGCATGCGGAAAAGAAGGCGCCTTACGGGTGCGGGGCCGGAATCGCGGCGTTCATCGTCTCGGGCGCGAGCCGCGCAACCTGTCCGCGCAGCGGCGGCGCCATATTCTCGAAGGCGCCGGTCACGTACGCACTGCCGTCCGGCGCGAACGCAATGTTGGTCAGGTACGGCGTCGCCACGGGAATCGACGCCACGAGTCGCCCGTCCGGCGAGAGGCGCACGATCCGCCCTTCCCCGTAGAGACACACGTAGAGATCGCCGTTGGGGCCACGTTCAAGGCCATCGGGGCCGGCTTCGCGATAGTCGCCGACGCGCCGCGTCAGCAGGTTGAGATCAGCGAATACGCGCACGGGGCCGAGCGTGCCGTCGGGCTGGATCGGATAGCGCAGCACGCGGCGGCTCATATGCTCGTCGACGTAGAGCGCGTTCTCCGCGCGGTCCACGAACACACCGTTCGGATAGCGCAGATTTTGCGCCACGCGCTTCAGGGCGCCGTCCGGCGCAAGGTAGACGACCGCGCCTGTGACCCGCGCGTCCATGGAGAAGACGCCGGGATCGCTGACGTACACGCCGCCACGACCGTCGGCCGATGAGTCATTGGGATCCTGCAGCAGCGTGCCCGTATCGTCCTTTTCCCAACGGCGCTTCACGGCGCCGCTCGCATCGAGCGCCACGAGCTCCGCGCCGCGATGACAGAGAACGAGAAGTCCTTCGCCATATGGCGCCAGTGATGTGGGGCCACAGCCACGCTCGCGCCAGTAGACGTGCTTGGCGCCGCCGGAGGCGAACGCCACCTGATCGGTTCCCATCTCGGTGTAGAAGATCTTCCCGTCACGCCAGAGCGCACCCTCGGGATAGCTCGCCACCGGGTCGATGACCTCCGCATGCGCCACGCCTATGAGGCAGAGCGCGGCGACGAGACTAGCGCGCATCGGTGGCCGCTCCGGCGCGCAACGCGATCAGCGCGACGCCGCAGAGAGCGACAACGCCCGCGAACGTGAACGTGATCATCTTGCTGCCCATCATCGGCATCAGCACGAAACTGGTGCCCAGCGTGCCGATGATATTGCCGATGGTGGTGATGCTGTAGACTGAGCCCGCCACGCGCCCGCCGTGTTGCGCGTCCGACAGCAGCAGACGCACCGCGAACGGCGAGAAGAAACTCATCAGCGTCAGCGGCGCGACCATGATCGCGACGGACGCGACCAGCGCGCCGACCACGAGGTTCTCGATCCCCATCGACGCCCAGTTCAGGATCGGATCCTTGATGAATGGCGACAGCGCGAGAAACCCACCCGCGATCAGCACGGCAAAGCCGAGCACATCGCTGCGCGGGCGCCGGTCGGCGACGCGCCCGCCGATGTAATAACCCGCCATCAGCGCCAGCATCGTGGTGGAGATCAGTGACGCCCAGACCTGGATGCCGCTGCCGAAGTACGGCGTCAGAAAGCGGCTCGCCGCCATCTGGAAGCCCATCATGGCGACGCCGAGAAAGAATCCGATCGCGAGAATCGCGGCCTGCGTCAGCGACGGCATAGGCCCGTCCGGCTCTGGGCGTTGCGGTCATTGCCGCGCGCGACGCCGGCAAGCGCCTCGGCCGGCGCGAAGTCGTCCACCAGCACGCGGCCACCGGGCATGTCGCGGCGCACGATGCGCCGCGCATTCATCAACGGCAGCAGCGGGTGATGGAACCGGTGGGCGGTCTGCAGCGCCGTCGCGCGGGCGCCGAGCTGCTCGCGGGTTTTTTCCGGTCCGTCGTAGGCGATGGCCACCACGTTGCCTGACGCCTCGTAGATTTCCACGTTGGCGAACACAGCCCGCAGCGTGTTGATCGCCGCTGGATACAGCATCGTGCACGGCTCGATGTTCTGGGCCATCACGCCACCCGGCGTCAGCCGCGACTTCACGATCGTGAAGAACTCACGGGTCAACAGATGGAACGGCACGAACGTGCCGCGATAGGCGTCGACCATGACCACGTCGTAGCGGCCGCGATCGCGCGCGAAGAAGCGCCGCCCGTCAGCCTCAACGGCGCGCAGCTTCGCATCGGGCTTGAATCCAAAGTACTTCGTCGCGAGCGCGATCACTTCCTTGTCGATCTCGACGCAGGTGATGTTCGCCTGCGGCATGTGCAGATGCAGGTACTGCGCGGTGGTGCCGCCGCCGAGACCGATCTCCAACACGTTGTTGACCGCCGGCGGATAGGCCACCGCAGCAGTCATCGTGCGGGTGTACGCCACCGGCAGTTCGCGCGGTTTGGCGGGATTGTAGAGGCTCTCGGTGAATAGCGTCTGGTTGATGCCGAACACCATCGAGTACACGCCGTTGTTCCGCGCGATGTAGATCGTGGAGTACTGCGACTCCCGCTCTTCCACCTGGCCGGCCACCTGCGCGCGCGCAGCGCCAGCGAGGGCGCCACTCAATCCGAGCGTGGCGAGCGGCAGGCCGAGCGCGAACTGGCGACGATCGAGGCGTGAGGGCACGGGAACTCCTTGCGACGGCGCGGGGCGTGCTCACGGCCCCGAACGGACTGGTTTGGAGCCGAACGCCGGCTCCGTGTCTATCGGGGGAATGCTTTGGCGCGAACCGGGCGCCACATGAAGGCGCCCGTATGGCCAAGGATTGGCGGCGAAGACGTGGCAGGCCCTAGGGGAGTCGAACCCCTCTTTTCAGGTTGAAAACCTGACGTCCTAACCGATAGACGAAGGGCCCACGAAACCGCCCCCTTCAGGGGGCGTCCGCGCGCGGAACGGGCGATATAGTCGCCCTGAAGCTTTGAGGCAAGACGATTGAGGGCGCGGTGCGCCCCCTCGCCGGCCCCCTAATTGAACGTCTGCGCGCCCGTCATCGCCACCAGCATCGGCAGCGACAGCAGCGTGTTGGTCCGCGAGAACAGCATCGCCGTGCGGGCGTGTTTGGCGCGCTGCTCCTTGGAGATGTCGGGGTAGCGGTCGTTGATGTTCAGCGCC
>JANNVF010000397.1:0-3451 GCA_031414315.1 Hyphomonadaceae bacterium
CGGGGCCTGATGGATCACGACCGTGCCGTCGCCGAATACGTCGTGCGACGCGTCACCCTCGATGAGCGTGGTCTTTGCGTTTTCCAGCGTGCCGTAACCGGCGAAGTCTTCGCCCTTGCGCGCGGCGTCCGTGAACATCGCATCGCGCTCGTCCTTGTCGACGATCCATGTGGACGCGGCGAACAGGTTGCCGTTGCCGGTGTGATCGAAGTGCATGTGGGAGAACGAGAGGAATTCGATGTCAGCGGGCGTCAGGCCGAGCTCGGCGAGTTGCGCCGTGAGCTTCTTCGCCACCGCCACGTGCACGCCGGGCGCGGTGGGCGGATCAAAGCCGTTCGGCATGTCGCCGAGCGCTTCGGGCAGGCCCGTATCCCACAGGAGATCGCCGGACGGGTGACGGATGAGGTAGCAGGGATCGATCAGCGACTGCGCCACGTTCTTCATCGATCCGTCGTCGGCGAACCCGTCGGCGTCCTTCATGTCGATCTGTCCGCAGGTCATGGCGTAGACCTTCACAACCGGCGCTGCGGCGACGGGCGCTGCGGCCTTGGGCGAACAGGCGGCCAGGGTGGCGGTGGCAAGCGCGATGGCGGCGACGCCGAGAAGCAGTTTTTTCACAGCTTTTTCCTCACTCTCATTCGGGCCGCCCTCCTAGCATGAGCATCGCGCCGCGCGCGACCCGGCGGCTCCCGTTGCTCTCCCATTGCCATGGCGCGGGGGCCGCCCCCACATTGCGAACGATGTCGCAGGCCCACCCCCGCCCCTTGCCGGGACTGATGGACTCCGTCGGCTTTCAGCCGGCGGACACGCTTTCGGTCTGGGTGGTCACCGATGGCCGCGCCGGGATCGAGAACCAGGCGCTCGGGCTGGCCGAAGCCATAGGCCGGCGCACGCCTGTTGATATCTCGATCAAGAAGGTGAGCCTGAGGACGCCTTGGTCGTGGCTGCCGGCCGGCCTCATCCCCGCGCCGCGCCAGGCGCTCACCGATGAGTCCGACCTGCTGGAGCCGCGCTGGCCGCACATCTGGATCGGGTGCGGACGCGCCTCGCTGCCGTTCTCGATGGGCGTGCGCGAGTGGTCGGGGGGCCGCACGCTGGTGGTGCAGCTGCAGGACCCGCGCGTGAACCCGCGCGAGTTCGATCTCGTCATCCCGCCGCAGCACGACGAGCTGGAGGGCGCCAATGTCTTTCCGATCATTGGCTCGTGTCACCGGGTGACGCCGGAGCGGGTCTCGCAGGAGGCGCACCGCTTTCCGCAGGATCTGTCAGCGCTGCCGCCGCCGACCATCGCGCTGCTGATCGGCGGGCGCTCGAAACGGCAGGACATTTCACCGGAGACCGCACGCCGTATCAGCCGGGAAGTTTCCGCGCTTGACGGCAGCCTGCTGGTGACGCTGTCGCGGCGCACGAACCCGCGTGCGCGCGCGGTGTTTGCCCGCGAGCTGCGCCCGTTCACGCGGCTCTACTACGAGGCCGATGGCCCCAATCCGTTCTTCGCCATGCTCGGCGCCGCCGACATCATTCTCGTCACCGCCGACAGCGCCAACATGGCGGTGGAAGCCGCCGCCACCGGCAAGCCGGTGCTGATCGTGCCGGTGGACGGTGACCCCGGCAAACTGGGCATCCTGCACAGCGCATTGTTCGAACGCGGCAGCGCGCGCCCGTTCCAGGGGCGCCTCGAGAACTGGCGCACCGAGCCGCTGCGCGAAACTGACCGCGCCGCTGTGGAGGTGCTGCGGATGCTGGGGCAGAAGAAGGGTTGACCGCTGTTAGCGTGCAGCCTTCGGCGTCGCGAACAACCAGCCACAAACGCCAGCCGCCGCCAGCGCGCCCGCGACCTGGCTGGCGATGAACACCGGCGCGTCGGCGGGGCGCACGCCCGCGAACGTATCGCTCAGCGCGCGCGCGATGGTGATCGCGGGATTGGCAAAAGATGTGGAGGCGGTCCACCAGTAGCCGGCGCA
Organism: Hyphomonadaceae bacterium; assembly: GCA_031414315.1. Lineage (GTDB taxonomy): Bacteria > Pseudomonadota > Alphaproteobacteria > Caulobacterales > Aquidulcibacteraceae > VFBF01. The sequence continues at coordinate 1,965 of JANNVF010000397.1, forward strand.
GATCACGAGCGCGATGGCGGCGGGCACGGCGTCCGGCTTCCAGCGCGAGACGCCGAGAATGGCGAACACCAGCGCGAACGTCGCCACCGCTTCGGACAGCGCAAGCGGCGCGCCTCCACGCAAGGTTGTCGCGACCTGAAGGATCGGCAGGTCGAACATCGCGTGTGCGAGCCATGCGCCGAGCACGCAGCCGATCACCTGCACGACTACGTATGCCGATGACGCACCGAGCGAAATTTGCCGTCGCACCAGCATCACCAGCGTCACCGCCGGATTGAAGTGCGCGCCCGAAATCGGTCCGAGCGCGGTGATCAGCACATAGAGGATGCCTGCGGTCGCGGCTGTGTTGCCGAGCAGCGCCACCGCATCATTGCCACCCGCGAGCCGGCTGGCGAGGATGCCGGAGCCGATGACGACGCCCGCGAGCAGCAACGCGCCGAGCAGTTCCGCGCACAGCCGTCGCGCCATCACGCGTCGCCGCCGCGCGACGTTCCGATCTCGTCGAGCTTCGATTTCAGCTTCAATCGGTCAAGGCTTGCGATCGGCAGATTCGAGAACGCCGTGATGCGGTTGTTGAGCATGCGGTAGCCCTCCGCGAACGCCGCCGCGATCTCCGCTTCCGTGCCGACGACGGCGGCGGGATCTTCCTGACCCCAGTGCGCATTCACGGGCTGGCCTGGCCACACCGGACACACTTCGTCCGCCGCGTCGTCGCAGACGGTGAAAATGAAATCCATCACCGGCGCGCCGGCTTGCGCGAACTCTTCCCAGCTCTTGGAGCGGAACTGGCTGACGTCGTAGTTGAGCGCCCCGAGCAGGCGCAGCGCGTGCGGGTTCACTGCGCCTTTCGGCATGGAGCCGGCGCTGAAGCCCCTGAACTTGCCCACGCCAACACGATTGACGATTGCCTCAGCCATGATCGAGCGCGCGGAATTGCCGGTGCAGAGAAAGAGAACGTTGTAGGTCATAACGCTCCCCTATCCACAACAGGCCGACGTGCGCGCCGCTTCCGTCGTCGCCGGCGCCACGCCGCGATCCTCGCCGTACACCGTTGCTTCGCCGAAAGTGTGAAACGTCTCCCAGCGCAAACCGGACGGATCGGTCACCCACGCCTTGTCGGAGCGCGCGTAGCAGCAAGTGGCGTTGGCTTCGTCGTAGGTTTTTTCACCGGCATCGACGAGCCGCACCGCGATGTCGTGCAGCTCTTCCGCCGTTTCCGCCTGCACGCCGACATGACTCAATCCCGGCGACGCCAGCGTCGTGGAGATTGCGAAGTTCACGCGCGGATCTTCCAGCATCCACTTGGCATAGTCCTGCTTCAGAACGGTCGGTTTGGCGTCGAACAGCGTGGAGTAGAACGCGATCGACTGATCGAGATCGCTGACGGCCACGTGCATATGCATGCGCTTCATGAGGATTCTCCTGCAGGTGTCTTCAAGATTCCGGGGTGCAGCACGCGGCCTGCCGCGCGATTTCGGCGACGGCGC
>JANNVF010000398.1:0-2482 GCA_031414315.1 Hyphomonadaceae bacterium
GCTGCATTTGCTGTCACAGGCTTGGACACATCTAGCACATCAAAAGTATGTCCCGATAAAGCAGCTAAATGGTTGGATGCAAGTTTGATAACATCTTGTGTGTTCATATTTCTTCTCCATGCAGAGCTGAGCGGCTCCGACCTTACGCCTGCGCCTTCGGGCATCGTGTTCACGGTGACGGAACGCTCATCGGGCCGGTCTCTACGCGTGACGCTGCCTGCGCCCGGCACGCACAACGTGTCGAACGCGTTGGCTGCGATGTCGGCGACGCGGGCGTGCGGGGTCTCGCTTGAGGAGGCCGTTACGGCGCTTGCTGGTTTTGCGGGCATCAGGCGTCGGATGGAGCTGGTCGGTGCGGCGCACGGGGTCGCCGTCATCGACGACTTCGCGCACAACCCCGACAAGATCGCCGCGACCCTCGCGACGTTGCACACGTTTCCCGGTCGCTTGCTGCTGTTCTTCCAGGCGCAAGGGTACGGCCCACTGCGCAATCTGCGGACACAGTTCATCGACGGCTTCGCGCACGACATGGCGGCCGACGACGTGCTGATCATGCCAGAGCCCGCCTACTTCGGCGGCAGCACCGACAAGAGCGTCTCCAGCCCCGACATCATCGCCGGCGTCGTCGCGCGCGGACGCCACGCCGAATACATCGCCGACCGCGCCGCCTGCGGCGTCCGGCTGGCGGAACTCGCACGCCCGGGCGACCGCATCGTCATCATGGGCGCCCGCGACGATACGCTGTCCACATTCGCCGCCGACGTGCTGGCCGCGCTCCGCTGAGGGCTTCCGCGATTGCGGGCGGCGCGCGACGGGGCTAGAAGCTTCGTCCCCGCCCGGGCGCCTGTTTGCACCCGGTACGAAAAAGTGTCGGAGCGTGGCGCAGCCCGGTTAGCGCACCTGTCTGGGGGACAGGGGGTCGGAGGTTCGAATCCTCTCGCTCCGACCATTTCTTTCCAGTGAGACGTTCTAGACCCGCTTGCGCTTGGCGGCAGCGCCACGCTTGGGCGGCGTGGGCGGGCGCTCGACCCGCTGGCGCATGAGCTGGGAGGGCCGAAAGGTCACCACGCGGCGCGGCGTGATGCGCGCGGCCTCGCCGGTCTTGGGATTACGACCCACCCGCTCGCTCTTTTCGCGGACGACGAAGTTGCCGAACCGCGCCAGCTTCACGGTTGTCCCGGCAACGAGCGATTGCTCAACAGCGCCCAGCGTCGATTCCAGGAAGCGCCCGCCGATGGCGCGCGACACTCCACAGCGCTTGTGAAGCGCCTCAATCAAGTCAGCACGGGTAATCGTTTTCTCGGACACCCTCAGCCCCAGGGAATCGCAGAGTTCACGCTACGAGCGCACCGGGTTGGGGTCAAACGGCGATTGCCGCGATTTGTCGAACAGATTCAGAGGCGAACGAGCGCCGCCCCCCATGTGAGCCCACCACCAAGCGCTTCCATCAACACCAGCTGGCCCGGCTTTATGCGCCCATCTGCGACGCCGACACTCAGCGCAAGCGGCACCGACGCCGCCGACGTGTTGCCATGATGGGCGACCGTCGTGATGATCTTGTCGGCGGAAATGCCCAGCCGGCGCGCGACGCCATCAAGGATGCGCTGGTTGGCCTGGTGAGGAACGAACCAGTCGACATCGTTCAGCGTGACGCCGCCGAGCCGGCATGCTTCGAGCATCGCGCCGGAAATGTGCTCCACCGCCTGGCGAAATACCGCGTTGCCAACCATGCGCAGGTGTCCGACCGATTGCGTCTGCGACGGCCCACCGTCCACGTAGAGCAGATCGTGGTGACGACCGTCGGTGCGCAGGAATGTCGCGATGACGCCGCGTTCGGCGCTGGTCTCCTCGGCGCGCAGCACGACCGCGCCGGCGCCATCACCGAACAGGATGCAGGTGCCGCGATCGGTCCAGTCGAGGATGCGCGAGAACGTCTCCGCGCCGATGACGAGCGCCGCCTTGGCCTGCCCGCGCACCAGCGCGTTGTCGGCGGTCGCCAACGCGAAGATGAAGCCAGAGCATACGGCCTGAATGTCGAACGCAGCGCCCTGGGTGATCCCGAGCGCCGCCTGTACGCGTGCAGCAGTGGCGGGAAACGTGAGGTCCGGCGTCGCAGTGGCGAGCACGATCAGATCGATCTCGGCGGCATCCATCTTGGCATGAGCGAGCGCGCGGCGTGCGGCTTCGATGGCGAGATCGGATGTCTTCTGATCGTCGGCGGCGATGTGGCGCTGCCGGATGCCGGTGCGTTCGACGATCCACTCGTCGCTGGTATCGACCTGCGCAGCGATCTCCGCGTTGGAGAGAATGCGCTCGGGCAGATACCCGCCAACGCCGACGAGAGTGGAGCGGCGCATGTCAGGACGCGCCCGACGCGGCGGCTGGCGCCGCTTCCACCCGCGCGAGCCTTGTGAGATTGGCGACAACCTCCTCGCGGAAGTGGCTGCCGGCCAGATGCACCGCCACGTCGATTGCGGCGGCA
>JANNVF010000399.1:0-8350 GCA_031414315.1 Hyphomonadaceae bacterium
CGCGATTCGACACCATCGCCGGCACGCTCACGTTCGATCCGGCCAACCCCGCGAACTCGACGATCACCGCGACCATCGCCGCCAACTCCGTGAACACCGGCGTTCTCAATAACGCCGGCGCGCGTGGCTTCGACGAGGAAATCCATACCCAGGCGTTCGGCTCGGTCGCCAATCCCGAAATCAAGTTCGTCTCCCGCGCGATCACCGTGACAGGGCCCACCACCGGCACGATTGCGGGTGACCTGACGCTGCGCGGTGTCACCAAACCCGTCACGATGGAAGCGTCGTTCGAGGGCGGGCGTTTCATGGCGTTCCGCAACAAACAGAACATCGCCTTCACCGGGCGCACGGTGATCAGCCGCAAGGACTTCGGCGCCTCGCTCGCGAATCCCGCCGCCGACGCCTTCGTGGGCGATCAAGTGGAAATCCTGATCTCCGCCGAATTCCTCAAATAGCGGACTGACTATGACGCGCGATCCGACGACGAGCCCACGCTACACCACGGTCGCCATCACCCTGCACTGGGTGCTGGCGATTCTCGTTCTGTCGATGATCCCGATCGGCTGGTGGATGGGCGACGCAATTCTTGTGAAAGAAACACGCGCGCAGGCGCTGGAGATTTTTCCGCTGCACAAGGCGACGGGGATGACGATCCTCGCGCTGACTGTCATGCGCCTGCTCTGGCGGCTCTCACACAAGCCACCGCCGCTGCCACAGGCGATGCAGGCGTGGGAACAGACGGTCGCGCGCGCCACGCACTGGATGTTCTATGCGCTGCTGCTGGCAATGCCGCTCAGCGGCTGGATCTATTCCTCGGCCGGCTACTCGGAAGCTTTCCGCACCTTCATCAACGTACCCGTGACGTGGTTCGGCCTGTTCACCGTGCCGGAGTTTCCAGGCGTCTCCACCCAGCCTGACGAGGCGCGCAAGGCCATCGGGCTCACGGCGGTGTTCATCCACTCCAAACTCGCATGGGTCATGCTGACCCTCGCCGGCCTTCATGTCGCCGCAGCCCTCAAGCATCACTTCGTGAACAAGGACGACGTGCTCACCCGCATGCTGCCGTTCCTGAAACCGAAGGCCTGAACTGATGCGCGCTCTGATTGTCGCTCTCGCCCTTGCGGTCTGCGCAGCGCCCGTCCTCGCGCAGACGCAAACTGGCCAATCGCCCGCGGCGACAAAAGCAGCCGCTTTGGCGAAAACCAAAACGGCGGCGGCGGCCGCGCCATGGCGCGTCGTCCCCGCGACCTCATCCATCGGGTTTGCGAGTTCGGTGGAGGGCGCGGCGTTTCGCGGTGTCTTCACCCGCTGGACCGCCGCGATCCGTTTCGATCCCGCGAACCTTGCCGGCTCCAGCGCCCGTGTGGTGATCGATCCCACATCCGCGAGCAGCGGCCTGGCCGATCGCGACAAGACGCTTCGCGAAGCCGACTGGTTCGACACTGCGCGCAGTCCGCAGGTGGTGTTCCAGTCTACTGCGATCCGCAGCACTGCGCCCGGCCGCTATGAAGCCACCGGCACACTCACAGTGAAGGGCCGCGCCACGCCCGTGACCTTGCCGTTCACCGTTGCCATCACCGGCGCCAACGCCGATATGCAGGGCGCCCTCACACTCGACCGCACGCGCCTCGGCCTTGGCGGTGCAATCACGCCCGACATGGTGCCCGCCGCCGTTGCGGTGACCGTACGGGTACGCGCCACGCGCGCGCCCTGATCAGCGCCCATGGCGATCCTCGACGCCCTTCGCGACCATCTGCTCACGGTGCTCGGGCCTCGCGGCATCGTCACCGACGCACAAGCGCTCGCGCCGCATCTGCAGGAATGGCGCGGACGCGGAGAAGGCCACACGCCATTCATGGCCGCACCCGCCAGCACCGATGAAGTCGCCGCCGTTGTGACCGCGTGCGTGAACGCCGGCGTCGCGGTCACCCCTCAGGGCGGCAACACCGGCCTTGTCGGCGGGCAGATCCCGCAAGGCGAAATCCTGCTGTCGCTGACGCGCATGACCCGGATCCGCGCGCTCGACGTCGCGGCGGATGCGCTGACGGTGGAGGCGGGCGCTGTTCTCACCACCGTGCAGGACGCCGCGCACGCCGCCGACAGGCACTTCCCGCTCAGTCTCGCCAGTCAGGGCTCGGCCACCATCGGCGGTCTCATCTCCACCAATGCGGGCGGCGTGCATGTGCTGCGCTACGGAATGATGCGCGAGCTGGTGCTCGGCGTCGAGGCGGTGCTGCCCGATGGCAGCGTGTTTCACGGGCTGAAGGCGCTGCGCAAGGACAACACCGGCTACGACCTGAAGCAGCTCTTCATCGGCGCGGAAGGCACCCTCGGTGTGGTCACGGCGGCGACGTTGCGGCTGTTCCCACGCCCAAGATCGCACGTGGTGGCAATGGCCGCGCTGGAGACACCCGAGCAGGCGCTCGATCTATTGCAGCACATGCGCAGCGAGACAGGCGCGCTCGCCGCGTTCGAAATCATGAACCGCACGAGCGTCGATCTCGCGCTCGGGTTGCCGGGCGTGCGCGCGCCCTTCGCCGCCGCGCCGTGGACCGCGCTGCTTGAATTTGAAAGCGCCGCGCGCGATGGCCTTGAGGAGATCGTCGAAAGCGCGCTGGGCGCGGCGATCGACCGCGCGGTGGCCACGGACGCCGTGGTCGCGCGCTCGGCACAGGCTGCGACGGATTTCTGGAAGCTGCGGGAGTCCATTCCGGCCGGCCACCGCGCCCTCGGGGTCTCGCAAGCGTCACACGATACCTCAACGCCGGTCTCCGCGATCCCTGATTTTCTCCGCGCCGCCAACGCTGCTGTGGAGCGCCTTTCCCCCGGCGCGCGCGTCGTTGCGTTCGGCCACGCCGGCGACGGCAACATCCACTATACGGCCATCGCGGCGAGCGCCGACACGCCTTTCCCCGCCGCCGAAATCAGCGCTGCGGTGCACGATGCGGCGGTGGCGCTGGGCGGTTCGATCTCGGCGGAGCACGGCATCGGCGTCTTCCGCCGCGAGGAATTGACGCGCTTCAAGGACCCGGTGGCGCTGGCGACGATGCGCACGATCAAGCAGGCGTTCGACCCGAAGGGGTTGATGAACCCCCGCGCAATGATCTAAAACCCGCGGCGATCTAGGACATCGGCGTGTCGCGCGCCTGGCATGAGGTCGTGCGCCGTGTTGCGGTGGTCACAAACGTCCCGCTCTCGCGATCGGCATTCTCAAACCGGTAGTTGCGACCGCCCGCTGGCTTGATCATCCAGCACGCAGTGTCGCGAAACCCCCGCGAGGCGTACGCAAAGCACAGCGCGCCGTCGGCGCGGATGGTGAGGCGCCCCTCGTCCACGCTCTCGCCAAACCGGTAGGCGGTCTTGCCCGCCGGATCGATGCACTCGCGCCAGTGCAGCCCGGACGGCTGGTGCACGCCTTCCATATCGATGCCGAGAAACGTCCGTCGCGCCTCGGCCGCGCCCATGGCCGCCTGCGCCAGCGCGGGCCCCGCAAGGGCGGCGGCCACGAGGACGGTGAACGCAAAACGGCGCATGAGGGCTTTCTCCCGGAACCCAGACACCTTACGCGCAGGGACGCGGCGATTTCGAGACGGAGCGCGCCATGGCGGAATTCACAGACCAACGCTCCCCTGTGCCGGTCGTGGCCGTGGTGTGCCTGCGCGGCGACGAGGTGCTGCTGATCCGGCGCGGCAAGGAGCCCCGCAAAGGCGAGTGGTCCCTGCCCGGCGGGCGCATCGAGTGGGGCGAAACGGCCGCCGCCGCCGCGTTGCGCGAACTGGAGGAGGAAACCGCTGTAACCGCCGACCTCCTAGGCCTTGTCGATGTGGTCGACGGCTTCTTTGCAGAGCACGAGGGCGGCGACGTCACGCGCCATTTCGTACTGGTCGACTACGCCGCGTGCTGGCGGTCGGGTACGCCGCAGGCGGGCGACGACGCCACGGACGCCCGCTTCTTCCCACTCACCGGGATCGGAGCGCTGGGGCTCTGGGGCGAGACCGTGCGCGTGATCGCAGTGGCTTACGCCGCGTACGGACAACCCATGCCCTAGCGCGATGTTGCGGGCCCGCACCGCAGCGCTACAGTCGTCGCTCTCGCGACAACACAAGAGTGTCCCATGGCGTATCTACCCTTCGATCTCAGCGGCAAGGTCGCCGTCATCACCGGCGGTAATGGCGGCATCGGCCTCGGCATGGCGGAGGGGCTCGCGCAGGCCGGCGCGGCGGTGGCCATCTGGGGGCGCAACGAAAGCAAGAACGCCAGCAGCGTCAAACAGCTCTCCGCCTACGGCAAGGCGAAGGCCTACGTGGTGGATGTGTCCGACGAAGCCGCCGTGATCGCCGGGATGGAACAGACGCTCGCGGACTTCGGGCGCGTCGACACGATGATCGCCAACGCCGGCATCGGCGGCGGCGCGAAGTCGTTCGCGGAGTTCTCCACCGAGCAATGGCGCAAGGTGATGGCGGTGGATCTCGACGGCGTGTTCTGGACCCTGCGCGAAGCTTCCAAGCACATGGTGGAGCGCGCCAAATCCGGCGATCCCGGCGGCTCACTGATCGCCACGTCGTCCACCTCCGCCATTCATGGCGCGCCGCGCAACCAGGCGTATGCCGCCACCAAGGGCGCGCTCACCGCCATGATTCGGGGCATCGCGGTGGAGTACGCGCGGTATGGCATTCGCGCGAACGCGGTGTTGCCTGGCTGGGTCTACACAGATCTCGCCGGGCCGGCGCTCGACTCCAAGGGTTTTCAGGAAAAGGTTCTGCCGCGCGTGCCCATGCGCCGCTGGGGCACGAAGGAGGACTTCGGCGGCGTCGCGGTCTATCTCGCGTCGGACGCCTCAAGCTTCCACACCGGTGACCTTCTGGTCCTCGACGGCGGCTATACGATCTTCTGAACGGCGCCCTCGTCACGGACACTCCCCCTCACGTGACGGTTCTGTTATCCTGCCCGGCGCGCTGGCGACGCGCGCGGAGAGTCCGGCCATGAGTTGGGAGTCGATCAAGGGGCTGGCTGAAGGGCGCCCGCGTCTCGCCGCGGTCATTGGCGCTATCAGCCTGGTGGGCGCCGGCATCGGCGGGATCGCCAACGGCGTGGATGTTCTTGATATCGTGGGCGGCAAGTCCAGCACCCAGAACGCCGCGATCACCTCCGCCGAAACGCAGAAGGCGGCGGCGTTGCAGGCCGTCACCAGCGCCGCCGAGCAACGCGGCACGGTGCAGGCCGAAGCACAGGCGTGGTCCACCGCCGTACAGACCAACACGACGGCTGCCTACGATTTCTACCTGACAGCCTTTCCCGACGGCGTTTTTCGCGTGCAGGCGGACGCAGCAAAGCTGCGGCTGGCGAGCGTTGCCACCGACGCGGGCCTGCCCCGCTTTTCCCTCGACCGGTTGCACCCCTCTGTCGCCGCAGTTGTCGCCGCCGCACGCGAGGCAGCGCGCGACGCCGCCGCAAAACAAACCCAGGCGGAACGCGCCGCCAACATGGCCGCCGCCGCCGCCGCACAGGCCCGCAGCAACGAGCGCGGCTTCGATACGATGCGCTTCCGCGACAAGGATACCTACGAAGGCGAGGTCGCCAGCGGCAAGCCGGAGGGGCTGGGCGTCTACACCCAGGGTGATGCGCCCTACACCGGCGATCGCTACCAGGGCCAGCTGGCCAAGGGCCTGTGGAGCGGCGTCGGCGTCTACGAGAGCGCCAACCCCGGGCCACAGCGACCGGCGCGGTATGGCGGTGAGGTCACCAACGGGCGCCTGTCCGGGGCCGGCGTCATCATGCGCTCAGACGGCGCCCGCCAGGCCGGCACGATCATCGACGGCGCGCTGAATGGCCATGGCGTGGAGACCCGCGCCGATGGCGCCCGCTTCGAAGGCGAGTTCAAGGACGGCGCACCGCAAGGCTACGGTGTTCTCTGGTCGGCGGACGGCAAGGTGGTGGAGGCCGGCCGGTTCGAGGCAGGTCTGCTGGTTCAGCCCCTGCCGCTTTGATCCCGACAACCGCGCGGCGGGCTTTACAGCCGGCGCCGTGGCGGGGAAGGTCGCGCCACATCGGGGAGAGAAGAATGCTGCGCACTTTGACGGCGGGCGCATGCCTCGCGCTGCTTGCCCTCGGCTCTGCGGAGGCCAAGACCTTCCGCATCCAGCCGGGCGCCGACGCCCAGACCCGCCTGCAGTCAGCGCTCATCGAAGCGCAGCCCGGAGACACCGTGCGGTTGGCGCGCGGGCGGTTCGAACTGACGGCGGGGCTTTCCCTCGACGTCGACCGCGTCACGCTGCGCGGCGAGAATTCAGATGATTCCGTGCTGTCGTTCACCGGCCAGACCTCCGGCGCCGAGGGCCTGCTCGTCACCTCCGATGACGTGACGCTGCGTGACTTCGGCGTGGAAAACACCAAGGGCGACGGCATCAAGTCGAAAGGCGCCGACCGCATCCGCTATCTCGATCTGCGCGTGGGCTGGGCTGGACCGCCGCGCGCGAGCAACGGCGCCTATGGCGTCTACCCGGTGAGTTCGCAGGACGTGCTGATCGACCGCGTCACCGTGCGCGGCGCTTCCGATGCAGGCATCTACGTCGGCCAGTCGCGCAATATCGTCGTGCGGCGCTCGCTGGCGGAGTACAATGTCGCCGGTATCGAGATCGAGAACTGCTACAACGCCGACGTCTACGATAACGTCGCCACACACAATGCTGGCGGCATACTTGTCTTCGATCTGCCGGGCCTGCCGCAACAGGGTGGCCATTCGATCCGCGTGTTCAGGAACGCCATCCAGAGCAACGACACGCCGAACTTCGCGCCCCCCGGCAACATCGTCGCCAGCGTACCGACCGGCACCGGCGTCATCGTCATGGCCAACCGCAACGTGCACGTGTTTGAAAACGCTATCGGCGACAATGGGACCGCCAACGTCCTGATCAGCGCCTATCGCCTCGACATCACCGATCCCAACTACAACGCCCTGCCGCGCGACATCGTCATCCGCGACAACGCGTTCGGCCGCACCGGTTTTGCCCCAGCGGGTGATCTCGCGGCGCTGAAGCAGGCGGGTGTTCCATTGCCGGACGTGCTCTGGGATGGCGTAACCACGTTCGTCGGCGGCGGTCGTCCGCGCAACGAGCCGGTGCGCATCAGCCTTGAGGGCAACAAGACCACGCGGAACACGCCGGTCAGTTTCCTGTCCCTCGGCCTGCCGGTGGCCACGAGCCCGTTCGGCGACGCAACGCCCGACGCCACGATGCCGGGTGTCTTCATCATTGCCGAACCTCCGCCGGTGCGGTTGCCGCAGGACTGATGCGGCGCGCGCTCATCGCCGGCGCGGCGGCGCTTTGCCTCGTCGGCGCGACTGCGCCTGCGCCGGGCGCGCACGCTGAAGTGGGCGGGCCGAATCTCGCTGTCATCCTCGCGGAGCGACCGGCGCCAATGCTGTCGGCCTACCGGCTTTTTCGCGATGTGCGGGCTGCGACGCCAAGCGAAGGCGTGGCGTCGTACGATCTCGCGACGCCGCTCTTTTCCGACTACGCGCTCAAGGACCGCTACGTGTTCACGCCGCCGGGCAGCAGTGCGACCTATGTCGATGACGATGTGTTTGCATTTCCGGTCGGCGCCGTTCTGGTCAAGACCTTCGCCTATCCCGCCGATTTTCGGCGGCCGCAGGAAAACGTGCGGGCGCTTGAGACGCGGCTGCTGATCCGCAAGGCCAGCGGCTGGACCACCCAGACCTATGTCTGGGACGCCGACGGAAACGAAGCGCGTCTGCAGGTTGCCGGCGCGCAGATCCCGGTCCACTTCGTCGACGCCGCCGGCGCACCGCGCGACATCCAGTACGCCGTACCCAACAAGAACCAGTGCAAGGGCTGCCACGCGCGTGATGACGTGCTCACGCCCATCGGCCCGCGCGCGCGCAATCTCAATCGCAGCTACGGCGATAGGCCGGAAAACCAGATCGACCACTGGTCGCGTATCGGCGTGCTCACTGGTGCGCCGACGACCCGTCCGGCCAGCGCCACTGAGACCCTCGACGCCCGCGCCCGCGCCTACCTCGATGTGAACTGCGCGCACTGTCACAACCCGCATGGGCCCGCGAGCAATTCGGGGCTCGACCTGCGCTTCACCCAAAACGATCCGGCGCTTTGGGGCGTGCGCAAGCGGCCCGTGGCGGCGGGTCGCGCAAGCGCCAACCTCACGTTCGCCATAGATCCCGGCAAGCCGGAACAGTCGATCTTGTTGCATCGTATGGAGAGCAGCGACCCCGGCGTGATGATGCCGGAACTCGGCCGCACGATCGTGCATACCGAAGGCGTCGATCTCGCTTGCCGATCAGGCCGATGTCGTTGTCCTTGCAAAACTGGACGAG
>JANNVF010000400.1:0-4552 GCA_031414315.1 Hyphomonadaceae bacterium
CCTTGCTGCGTTCGCGGATGCCTTCCGCCACCGTCAGGCCGGCCTTGCGCACCGCCTTGATGGCGATCTGCTCCTTGCCGCCGGGGAAATGGAAATAGAGCGAGCCGCGCGGGGCGCCGGAAACCGCCAGCAGCTCGGCCACGCCCACGCCTTCATAGCCCCGGCGCCGAAAAAGTGTCGTGGCCGCCTCGATCATGGCGGCCTTGGGATCGGGGTGTCGGGCCAAGCGCGGAGTCACCATTGCGACAGAATGCTTCTTGCGCACGTCACCGTCCAGAGCTAGCACTATGACGACCGTCATACATACCGATCCGTCGGTCGTCTACCAGGAGAACTGGCATGCCCTCCCCCCGCAGCCACATTGCTTTCATCGCCGCGTCGGCGATCGTCCTCGCCACCACCACGCCCGCGTTCGCCAGGAGCGACGAGGATGCGCGCGCCGCTGCCATCGCCGCCTGCCGCGTTGCGGTGGCGACGTCGTTGCAGACTGAACCGGCGAATGTCCGGATCGACCGCGTCCGCACCGGCGCGCGTCAGATCGAACTGCGCTTTGAAGCCCGCAAGGACGGCGCCCGCGTCGGCCTGGCCGACTGCACCTACGCGCGCCGCGCGGAAACCACGGTTGTCGCGGTCATCGAGCCCGCAACGCAAACCGCTGCGGCCGAAACGCCCGTCGCGAACTGATTTCTAACGCCGCCCTCCCGGTGGCTCACTGGAAGCCCGGACCGTAAAAGGTCCGGGCTTTTTTCGTCAGCCGTCGGTAGCATCGACCTTCAGTGCGTGTAGCACCCGGTGCAGTACGGGCGCGAGCACGATCCCGGACACTAGCACGAACAAGAGCCCGCAGAGCAGGGCATAGACGCCGGCGAAGAGTTTGCCGCCCGCCGTCTCCAGCGGTGACACCGGCCCCATGCCGCCGAGCAGCATCGCCGCGTTCAGGAAGGCGTCGAGCCAGTCCATGCCTTCGGTGACGCGATAGCCGACCATGCCCGCAAACAATGCCACGCCGATGATGAGCGTCGCGGCGAGGATGTTTGCCGCAACGCGACCGGCGAACGCAGCGTGTGACGCCACGGGCCTGGTGTGATGCTCGAACCGGAAGAGGGCCATGGACGCGGGGCTCCCGGCGCTATCGCCGAAACGGGACGCCTAGTACTCGTTTTTCGCCTTAAGGACACGAATGATCTGATCTGCGTCCGTGGTGCCGATGGAGAGCGACTTCCTGAGCTTTTCGAGGAATTTCACCTCTTCCGGGGCGATGTAGCTGTCGACCATCACGAGATCGGCCGCCTGTGCGAAGACCGACTGGTAGAGATCCTTGTCGAGATACTCGATCGCCTTGTCGTAGAGCTTTTCGTAGCCGAGTTCGGACGCCGCCTGTTTGACGTAGTCGGCGATCGCCTGCCGCAGCTTGGTGCTGCACGCCGCCAGCGACGGTGTGCGCCACAGGGCGCCCAATTCGTTCTGCTCGGGCTGGTTCTTGATCTTGTCGGCCCAGACCGCGCACTTGAGGATCGCGAAATGCGCGGTTTCAGGCGAGAGCGCATAGAGCTGGCGCAACGCCATGTTCGAGACCACGTCTCCTTCCTCAATCTCCTTGGAGCCGCGCGGACCGGGAGGTGGGCGGTCGCTGTGTCTGTCGGCGCCCGCGCGCACTTCGTTCTTGAGGCGCAGGACATCGAGCACCCGTTCGCTGTCCTTGCGCGGAATCTTCAGAAGCCGTGCAATCAGCGTGATGTACTGAAATTCGCTCTCCACGAACTTGCGATCCGCAAACAGCAGATCGACGACGTGGCTGAAGGCGGAAATCTTCATCTTGCCCGGCAGCGCCAGGCAGGCCTCCATCACGAAATTCCAGACGTCCTTGGTCGGAACGTCGGCGCCTTTGTGCGCGTCCACCTTGCGTCTGATTTCAAGAAACTTCTTGCGATTGCTCATCTGCAGCTTCGCAAGGAAGCGGGAACGCTCCGTCAGCGCGCCGAGTTCGGTTGACTCGTCTGCATGCACCTCACGATCGATCGAGATCGCGATATCGAGCAGCGCAAGGAATGCCTGCGCTTCGTCCATGCGCGTGAACGGAAAGGCGCTCTTGAGCTGAAGCAGCAGCCCCGGCTGCAGCTTCTTGGGGTCTGTCACGGCCTCTTCGACGGCCTTGTTCAGATTGAACTCGTTGCGTTTCGCCACCGCCATCCCCTAAGTCACCAGTCCCGCCAGGACACATTCTGCGCCCACCCGCGCCGCCCGCTTTCGGAACGTCCGACGCGACGTCTCAGTGCTTATTTTTCTTGCCGAGAACGGTCAGAATTTCAGCGGCGTCCCTGCGCGGGATCTGCAATTCTTTGGCGACCACGTTCAGGAATTTCATCTCGAGATCCTTCACCCGGGAGTCCGCCAGCACGATATCGACGGCGTGCGCATACGCGGAATAGGCCAGCGAGCCCGCCTCCTTGGATTGCCGGATCGTCGCGCAGGCGTCCTTGGCCAGTTCCAGGGCTTTTCTGGCGAGGTCAGGCCCTTGTTGGCCTTCAAAGCGCGCCAAAGTCGACTTTTCCAACTCGGAGAATTTCGTCGGTTCCTTGCGTGCGAAATCCGTGAGCGTGACCGTGCGGTGCGAGAGCGCCCGGAGCTCTTCTGTCTCACGATCATCGCGGATGCCGTCGGCGAACACTGCCGCAGCCATGATGGCGTAGAACGCCTCCGGCGCCGTCAACCCGCGATCGAAGTCCTGCAGGTACTCGCTCAGATCGTATTCGGAATCGTCAGACATACGTCGCTCCCGCTATGGCCACCCAAGCCGCAACATTGCCTGCTTAGCAGACATCCCGCGCGGATTGAAGGTTCTTGATTGCCGGTTATTTCGCGGGCGCCTCGGCGGCGCAGACCCTTCAGGTCCGGCCGATGAAGCGGGCAAAGCGCGCGCCTGTCGCCGCCCAGTCGGTCAACACATCCTCCGCGCCGGCGTCGCGCAGCGCATCGGCGCTCTCGTCGCCGCAGTGGCGCCCGCCGGTGAACCCCCATACGCGCATGCCCGCGGCGCGTGCCGCCCGGACCCCGTTGGCGCTGTCCTCGATGGCCAGGCAGTGGTCGGGCGCCACCTCCAGCGCAGCGGCGGCGTGGAGGAAGATGTCCGGCGCCGGTTTGCCATGCAAGACGAGGTCGGCGGAGTAGGCGTGCGGCGCGAACAGATCCCAGAGCTCGGCCTTGCGCAGCTTGCGTTCGAGGAACGCTGCGCCCGTCGAACTGGCCACCGCTTTTGGCACCGTCAGCGCCGCCACCGCGCGGCCCGCGCCGGTGACTTCGACAAGCCGCGCGTCCACCGCATCGCGTCGGCGCAGGTGCACGTCCTCCAGGAAATCCGCCGGCAGGCCGACGCCGTGCAGGGTGCGGCGGTCGGCGTCCAGCGCATCACGGAACGCGGTGTCGTGCATGCCGAGAAAGCGGTGGCGGAACGTCGGCAGATCGTAGGTCAGGCCGAGCGCGGCGAGCATTTCAAGCTCCACCTCCAGCGCCAGGATTTCGCTGTCGACGAGCACGCCGTCGCAATCGAAGATGACGGCGGCGGGGGCGGGAAGCGGCATGGCGTCTTCTAGCGGTGACCGCACGGCGGCGGAACGCACGCTTTGTTGCCGCGTGCGACGCACGGTTGGGCCGCGCGCCGCGCAATGCTACACGCGGCCAACAAGGAGACACCCATGCTGCGCCGCGCCGTGCTTGCCGCCTGTCTGTCCATCGCGCTCGCGGGCGCCGCCGATGCGCAGGTCGCGCCGCCCGCGCCGCGCGTCACGTTCGAGACCACGATGGGCGCCATCACGATCACGCTCGATCCCGTCGGCGCGCCGCTGACGAGCGCGCACATGCTGCGGTTGTTCCGCTCGCGCCACTACATCGGCGCCGCGATCTTCCGCGTCGAGCCGGGCTTCCTCATCCAGCTCGGCGATCTCGACGCCAACCTCAACCACCGCTATCCGCCACCGGGGCGCGTGGCGCTGGAAACGGCGAACACGCGGCACGCGCGCGGGACGGTGTCGCTCGCGCGCGAGGATGATCCCGGCAGCGGCAAGTCGAGCTTCTACTTCGATCTCGCGGCGAACCGTCACCTCAACGCCGATCCGAACGCGCCGCCGAACACCACCGGCTACACGGCGTTCGGCCGTGTCACGGCGGGCATGAGCGTGTTGGACCGCATCGCGGCGGTGGAACGGGATCCGACCGCTGGGCCGTATCCGGGCAAGCTGCCGAAGACGCCGATCGTGATCACCGCCGTCAAAGTGGAGTAGGCGCGCGCAAGCGCCGCCGATGCGGTTTTGATTTAACGCCCGCAAGCGGGAGGCGGCGTTTTCTCCCGCAAGCGGGAGGCGGGGCGCAGGACGGCGCCGGCTGGCCGGCGTGAGCCGGCGGGTAATGGCGCTGACCTGCGCCCCGTCGAAGCGGACCGTTCTTCCCGGACACGCGCCCCCGGAGTTCTTTCCGGCCCTGCCAAGGCCCGCCCTCCATGCGACTCCTCAGGCGCTTGTTGCCTGAGAACACCATCGCCGGCGGGTTAGCTCCTGCC
>JANNVF010000401.1:0-2157 GCA_031414315.1 Hyphomonadaceae bacterium
CGCGACGACCGCGGCCCTGGCGTCGCGATTCGATGTCCATGCGCATCACATCGCGCAGTGGAAGCAGCAGCTGTCGCGCGGGCAGCTGCCGTTGTCTGCGTCTGCTTCTGGAACACGTGCAACACGTAGATTGCGTTCACGCACCTCGCGACGCACATCAGCTGACACCCCCAGCGGCGTCGCGCACACGAATATCGACGACGCCAGCACCGATAGACGGCATCGGCTTCCAGTCGTGCGGCACCAGTTGTTCTTGGACACAGCGAAGCTCCACGCCAAGCGTCCGTCGCGGCACCTCGGGTAGCGCACGAAGATCGTTGCGCGACGACCCGAGCCAGGCATCGGTTTGTCTCTCACACAGTCGCAATACAATTTTTTGTATCATCGCGCAAGCGCAAAACGTTGACGCCGCCCTGTGTCGCACTATACCAAGCAGAGGTAACCGTGACCCGGATCATTCAGCACAACGCCCATGAGTCGGCCTGCGCCTCTAGCGGTATGGCCAAATGAGGCTCGGCGTCACGCTATGCCGACCCAACTCCGCCGCGCAAGGCATCCACTCCCGTCCGACCACTGCGGGCTTGACGTACAGAGTGTTGCCGCAGATCAGGCCGACAGGCTCGCCGCCCAGCTAAGCGCAGCTCTACCCGAACAGCTTCCCGACCGTTACCAGTCCGGCACCGGCCAGTCGGCCGAGCAGCTCATAGATGGTCGCCGGTAGCATTGCCATCACGCCCTCCATGGCTCGGGGATTCAAAGCCCAACGCACCAGCGGGGAGTCACCGCGGGTCGACCTGCATCGCCGCAAGCTCGGTGCCCCCTGGGTCGCGGAAGTGGAACCGCCGGCCACCGGAGTAGCGGAAGGCTGGCTTGCTCACGGGCGCGCCTGTCGCCGTAACCGCGGCAGCGATCGGGCTGCGGAGAGTGAATGTCGCTGAAAGCGGTCCCGCCCCGCCGTCTGCCGCATCGCCTGATTCGGCCCCACTCCAGCGCCTACTTCTTCCGCGTCAGCGTCAGCCTTGCGAAGGGCGACACCGTCCCCGACTTGTCAACGTTGTCGATGGCCCAAGTCCAACTGTCCGTCGCGCGGTAGAACGCGAAGGTGGTGCGGATGGCGGCCCCGTCCGTGAAAGATATGACGATCGGGATCCGGTCGCCGTCAGGCTTCGCGTGGCCGATCCCATCCGGCGCAAAATTCGTCGCCGCGGTGTTGTCGAGCCACAGGACCGCGTACTCACCCTTCTTCGCGTCCCAGACGAGGTAGACCCAGGCTTCATAGCCGATGCCGCCGCCAGCGACCTGCTCACGCGAGACCTCGTGGATGCGGATGTACTGACGATTCAGCACCCATTCCACATCAACGTCGTCCGTTGTCGCCTTGTTGCTGACGGTGCCGGTCATCAGCCACTGGCCAGTCATTCTGTCCATGAGTGCCACGGCGGCACTTGTGGCGGTATCCTGCGCTGGCGCCGTCGATGCGACGAGCGCCGAGAAAACGAGTGCGGCGAGCGAACGACGGGCCAGCATCAAGGTGTACTCCAATTGAGGTCGCTGCAAAGATGGCCGTGCTCCGGTTCAGCTGCGTTCCCGACACCAGAGAAACAGGTCGACGACCGGCGCACCCGACGGCGTGAGTGCCGGTCGTACCGATGCTTGGCGATCAAGGGATGTCTCGTGCCGTGTCCATCTCTCGGTTCGCATTTTCTCGCCGTCTACGTACCACCAGGCATAGACTGCAGAGTGCCCGCGTGATGCGTTGATCGCGCACCAACACTTCTGGCGCTCCGTCAGGCTCATGTCCGTGTTATGCGACACGCCCTCGCCGACGCGTGGTCTTCACGGAGACCGATACGCCAAGACGACTCAGCATCTCGACCAACGTGTCGATGCTGAACAACTCCACGCGCCGTCGAACAAGATCACTGACCCGCGGTTGCGTGACGCCGAGGGCCGCCGCCGCTGCGCGCTGGGTTAGGCCGCGCTTCTCGATGATCTGGCTGACCTACAGCATCAGATCGGTGCGAATCAACAGGTGCGCGGCTTCCTCACGCGGAAACCCAGCGTCCTCAAACACGTTGCCGGTCGAGCGGGTGATGCGGATGGCCATCGGTTCCTCCTTTTGACGGGCTCGCCGAAGCGAGGCATAGCGTTGCTTCG
>JANNVF010000402.1:0-3736 GCA_031414315.1 Hyphomonadaceae bacterium
GCGCCAGGTCGCGGACCGCGAGCGCGTCGCGATTGGGCACCAGCGCGATGACGACATACCCCGCCAGGTAGATCAGCTGGGCCGACCACTGGATCCAGCTTGGCAACCGCATTGCCCAGGCCGCCAGCAGGGCCGTGGGCATGCCGAGCACCCCGACGTGCAACACCATGCCGCGCAGTTGAACCTGATCCTTCGTCAAGTCATCGATTCCGCCCCGCCCTGGGTGTCCCGGGCGCATGATTGATTCCGACTTCGCGTGAAGCAGGCCATGCTCGGCAGGACGACCCGCCTCATCGGCCCGAACTGCCCCGGCGTCGTGACCCCCGGCGAGGGCAAGGACAGCCACGGCGGCTGTCGCATCGGCATCGCGCCGGGCTATATCCACAAGCGGGGCCACATCGGCGTCGTGTCGCGCAGCGGCACGCTCACCTACGAAGCCGTCTGGCAGCTCACCTCGCGCGGCGTCGGCCAGAGCACCTGCGTCGGCATCGGTGGCGATCCCGTCAATGGCACCTCGCACCTCGACGTGATCCAGATGTTCATGGCCGACCCGGACACGAAGGGCATCATCATGATTGGCGAGATCGGCGGCAGCGCCGAGGAGGAGGCCGCCGAGTGGATCAAGAAGAACGGGAAGAAGCCCGTGGCCGGTTTCATCGCGGGCGCCACGGCCCCGCCCGGCCGCCGCATGGGCCACGCCGGCGCCATTGTCAGCGGCGGCCAGGGCACCGCGGCGGCCAAGATCGAAGCCTTCAAGGCCGCCGGCATCGGCGTGGCGGCGACCCCGAGCGAGATGGCGGACACGCTGCTGAAGATGATGTAGGGCTGCGGCTGAAGTGGTGATTGGAATCAACCTAAAACCCGCAGTTGAGGTTCAGCTTGGGGCGGGTTGAAGGCGGGTTTCCTCCGGGTCTTCGGTCGTCTGGCGTGCCAGTCGGCGCAGCATCTGCCCCGCCGCCTCCAACTGCGGCGCAGTTGACACCAACCACCTCCGCAGCCTTTCGGAGCAGGCCTTCAACACCTCCCACCATTCCGCCTTCACTGCCAGTTTCAACACTCGCGCTCGTCCGCTCTCCACCACTTGCGCCGCCAGAAACAAAAAATCCCGCCGCGATTTCACCGCCTCGCTGTGATGGCCCGGATTCAACCCCAGCAGGAGCGTGAACAGGCTCCACAGGTTGTAGGTCAGCAGCACCAGTCGCGCCGCCAACTCCGTCACCACCGCACGCTGGCTGCAATAGCCCCGAAAGCCCCACTGGTTCTTCAGTTCATCAAACACGTTCTCCGTGTCGGCCCGCTTGGCATACAGCAGCGCGATCTGCTCGGGTGGCTCCAGAGTTTCTCCATCGCGGGCGGCCAGTCGGTGGCGCTGACGGTGGCGCCGGGCCGCCATTCCAGGTGCAGGCACAGCCGCGTGCGCGCGGCCACGCAGATGAGTGGGTGATGGCTTTTGCGCCCGCGCTTGTGCGGGTTGTAGCCGACGGCGGCGTCTTCCTGATGGCCGTAACGGGTGTTCACCGTCGAGTCCCAGTCGGCGATGAAGTGCTCGGGCAGCGTGGCGTAGAGTTCGGTCTGGGGACGGTGCATCCACTCCCGGAGTTGTTCCGTGCTCATCTCTTTGGCCAGACGTGGCAGGGCGTCATGGCATTTCAGAAGCTGCACGGCTTGAAGCGAAGCGGAAAGTTTGATGAAGCCACGCAGCGTGAACTTGCCGTCAGCGGTGTCCCGGGCGGCCTGATCCCCAACGGCGGACTGCCACGCGTTGAAGTCGATATCTCGCGGCAGATCTTGATGTACTTCGATGCGTTCGGCCTCAACCGGATCGTTGCCGTCTCGTCTGGCTCGAACAAGAAGTACTGCGAGATTTCGAAGAAGACGGGAAAGCAGAACTGCGGCGATGCCCGCACCCCACGGGGGAACTACCGAATCGAGCGGCGCATCAAGGGCAAGCGCGAGAGCGATCTCGGTATCTTGTACAGCCCGTTGTACTTCACCGGCGGTTTTGCCATTCACGGGTCGCCGAGTATCCCCGCCTACGCCGCGTCTCACGGCTGCGTTCGCATCACGAACCGGACCGCCGACTGGATGTTCGAAGACATCAAGAACGGCACGCCGGTCTACGTCTTCGACTGACCGCCGCTTGCGAGAACGTCATGCGGACCGCTTCGGGCGGTACATTGACCGTTGTGTCCGCCACTCCGCCTCTTGTTCTCGGCGTCGGTGCCGTCGGCCCCCAGCCGGGTGACCACGAGGCAGAACCCATCACCTTGCTTCACAGCGAGCCTCCGACGACGCGCGAGTCGCTCATCGTCGCAGCCCGTCGACTCTTCGCCGAGCAGGGCTACGAAGGCACCAGCTTGAACGACATCGCCGCCGAGGTCGGCATTCGGCGCCCCAGCCTCTTGCACCACTTCGAGTCCAAGGAGGCGCTGTACCGCGTGGTGTTCGATACCGCCGTCGCCGACTGGTTCGGGCGGGTCGAAACATCTGTCCGGGGCAAAGCGGATGGCTGGGAGAAGGTCGAGCAGGTACTCGATGCATCGTTCGACTTCTTCGCCGTCAATCCCGATTTCGTCCGCATGGTCCGACGAGAGGCGTTGGCCAAAGTCAGCCCGCTCGGGGTGAACCTTGGCGAGCTACTTCGACCGATGCTTCACCGAGCAATGGGTTTCTTCGGCCGCGAAATGGACGCCGGACGGATGCGGCGATTCGATACCGATCATCTGCTGCTCACCGGATGGGGATCAATCCTCAGCTGGTTCAGCGACGTGCCGTTCCTCGAAGCGTTGTTGGAGTGTGATCCGTTGGCTGCCGAGGCGCTCGCGGTCCGCCGACAGCATCTGAAGGATTTCTACCGCGCCGCACTGATTCCGTAGCAGCGCTGGTTCCGAGCGGCGCTCCTCCCCGAGCGCGCTGGTTCAGAAGCGGAGCCGGTTCCCGTGGTCGAGGGGGACAGTGACTACGTTGGAAGCATGCAGGTTCCCCCCAACTGCGACCTCACGCTCGGCATGGTCTGCACTGACAAATCGGTACCGGGCGTCACCATATGGACGATGCGGGCCGACGAGCGCTTCTCCAATCCCGCGGGAGTCATGCAGGGCGGCTTCGTTGCGGCCATGTGTGACTCGGCGATGGGAGCAAGTTCGGTGACCTTCGTAGCCGGACGAAAAGTGTTTTCGGCCAACGCCGAGATGAAGGTCTCGTTCCTCCGACCGGCGTTGACCGGTTCGGAACTCACGTGCACAGCGCGCGTTGTCTCCGGCGGAAAAACCGTCGTGTTCGTTGAGGCCGAGGTCGTCGACGGCACGGGTCGCGTTGTGGCGCGAGCGTCGTCGACATACGTCCTCACCCCTCGGGAGCTCGAGACGCCGCGTGCAGGCTGATCATCGCGTCCGACTCACAGTTGCATTGTTCGGCATCGCTGCTGCGGGCGTCAGCCTTGCCGGTGTCCTTGTCGATCCGGCGGCTTCTGCAGTGCCGACGACACCGACACCCGCCGTTCCCTTGCTGAGTGTTCGTCGAGCGCCCGAGGTCCTTCGAGTGGCGATCGGGAGACAACGGCTCGCCACCGCACTCGACGCTGTCATGAGCACACCGGCATTCGCCGAAGCGCGTCCGTCGTCGTGCCTCGTCGCGTCAGTCGATGGAGGCATCGTGTATTCCGACGGAGGCGACCGTCCGGTCATACCGGCATCCACCCTCAAAGTTCTGACGGCGGCCACAGCACTGTCGCTGA
>JANNVF010000403.1:0-12201 GCA_031414315.1 Hyphomonadaceae bacterium
GACCGCCAGCGTCACCGGCATGGGCAGCGACCTCACGGTCATGGGCACGGGCGCCAACTTCGGCGGCGGCACGGTGGCCAACGGCGCGCTGAGCGTGCAGGGCGGCGCCGGCGCGGCGGTCGTCAGCGGCGTCACCACCGCCGACAGCGTCAACGTCAACGGCGCGACGGCGGCGATCAACGCCAGCACCACCGCCGACAACGGCGGCGCCACGGTCAACGCCAGCACCGGCATCGCCACCATCGCAGCCTTCTTGATGGCCACGGGCACGACCCAGGTGACCGGCCAGACGGGTGTCGATGTCACGGGCGCGCAGACGATCGCGGCGGACACCGACGACACGGCGCTAGGCGGAGAATTCCTCAACGTCACCGCGACGACCGGCAACGTCAGCGCCGGCAGCGCATCGCTGCAGGCGGGCACGGGTTCTGCCGTCACTGTGCTGGCGGCAAACAATGCCACCGTGCGGTTCGTCAACGCGGGCGCCACGAGCAGCGTGACGGGCACGGCGGGGACCGCCCTGTCGGGCTCGCAAGGCATGACGATCATCGGAGACTTCACGGTCTCCGGCGCCACCGGCGCGACGTTCACGGGCGGCACGGTCACGGGCGCGCTGTCGGTGTTCGGCAATGCCGGACAAGCGGCGATCACCAACGCCGAAGGCAACTCGCTCGTCGGTTCCGCAACGGTGATCGGGGATTCGGTCTCCGTCAGCGGCCAGACGACGGCGAACGCGGGCGACATCTTCCTGCAGTCCACAGTCGGCGACATCACCGTCTCCGCGCCGCTCTCGGCGACCGGCGCCATCGACATGCTGTCGGCGAACAGCGTGTTCCTCAGCAGCACGTCGACGTCGGATTCCGACGGCAGCGGCGGCGAGGACATCACCATCACCGCCGCGACCGCTGTGGACGGCGCCACCGCGACGCTGCTCACGGGCGGCACGCCCGGCATGCGCGCAGGCGACATCTCCGTCACCGGCGCCACGCTGGTGACCATCGGCAACGTGTCGGCGCGCGACGTGTCGCTCACGGCGACGGCAGGCAGCGCCTCGGCGGGCGCGGCGGGCGGCGGCAACGTGGTTGCGCTGGTTGTCGATCGCGATCTGTCGGTGTCAGGCGCCACCGGCGCCACGTTCCAGGGCGGCAACGTCGTGCGCGACCTCACGGTCACGTCCAGCGGCGGCGCTGCGACGCTGAACACGGCGACGGCCACCGTCGGGGGCAACGCGTCGATCACCGGTCTGACGGTGACGATCGATCAATCGCTGACCGCAGGCGGCAGCATCGACACATACTCGAGCGTCGGCGACACAAACGTCACGTCGGGCCGGGTGGTCTCGGCGGGCGTCGATCTCGACATGACCTCCGAAGGCGCGCTCAACGCCGCCGGCGCCACCCTGCAGGCGTCGAACGATGTGTTCCTGCTCACCAACGGTGGAACCCTCGACGCCGGAACGGTCGAGGCGACGAACGGCGGCGCCTTCGTGGCGGGCATTTCGGCGGTGAACGTCGACACGCTGCGCGCCGGCGTTGACGCGCTCAGCTGGAGCCTCGGCGCTGTCTCTATCGGCGCGGCCGATGTCGGCAATGACCTGACGCTGGCCGGCAGCGGCGGCAACAGCCTCAATGGCCCGAGCACCGTTGGCAACAATCTGAGCGTGTTCAACGACACCGGCGCGTCGAGCGTCGCCAACACGACGGTTGGCGGTTCGATGATCGTCGCCGGCGGCGCGTTCGGACCGCCTGGCAATGCGCCGGTCGCCTCGATCAGCAACACGTCGGTGACCGGATCGCTCGAGGTGTATGCCGACAGCGCGACGCTCACGAGCGTCGATGCGGGCGATGCGTATGTGGAGGGTGGCTCGGCCACGCTGGACGGCGTGAGTGCAGACACCGACCTCATCGTGAATACGGTGAGCGCCACGTTCTCCGGCGGCGCCAGCAGCGCCGGCGGCGACGCCAGCGTGACCACCAGCGGCGCCACACTGATCGGCGCCAACCTTTCTGCCGGCAACGCCGTCACCGTTTCGGGCGCAACCGGCGTGACCGTTTCGCCGGGCGTCACGGTGCAATCGAACTTCGACGGTCTCGGCGGCGGCGCGCTGTTGGTTTCGTCCAGCGCGGGCGCCGTCCAGGCGTCGGGCGCAAACCTGTTCGGTGGCACGACCGGCGCGCGCACCGATGTGTCGGTCACCGGCGCCAACGGCGTCGCGGTCGGCAATGTGCGTGGCGCGAACGTCTCGCTGACCAACAACGGCGCCTCGGCGCTGGTCGCCACGGGCCTCAGCGCCATCGACGCCTCCGGCGCGGCGACGCTCACCGGACCGTTCGCCTCCACCGGCGACTTCACGGTCACCGGCGGCACGGCGAGCGTGCAGAATGTCGCGTCCAACAGCGCGGTTTCGCTCACCGGTACGAACGGCGTGACGATCAACGGCGTCGTGCGCTCCAATGCGGACGGCGATGCGGGCCTGGAAGGCGTGACGGTGCTGTCGAGCGCCGGAAACGTGACGGGCGCCGGGTCCCTGATCAGTGGCACGGCGGCGGGCAACCGGGGCAACGTGAGCGTCACCGGCGCCACGATCGGCAACCTCAACACCGTGACGGCGCGCGACTTCGCGCTCACCGCCACGGCCGGCACGGCGGAAATCAGCGCTACCGGCGGCGGCGTGGACGTGACCACGCTGTCGGCGGAGCGCAACATCACGCTCGCCGGCGCGACGGGCGCCACGTTCCGCGGCGGTGCGGTCGCGAACAATCTCAATGTGTCGTCGAGCGGCGGCGCCGCGACGTTCAACACCGCCGCAACGACGGTGGGCGCCAATGCGACGATCACCGGCCAGACAGTGGCGCTCAACCAGAATGTCACTGCCAACGGCGCGCTCACGGTCAACGGCGTCAACGGCATCCTGGTCGCTTCCGGCCGGACCCTGCAGTCCAACGCCGATGGCGTCGGCGGCGATGCGCTCAGTCTCACCTCGTCCGCAGGCGGCGTGCAGGCCTCCGGTGTAAATCTCTTCGGCGGCATCGATGCGGCGGCGGGCCGGGCAAACGTGTCCGTGAGCGGCGCCACGGGCGGCGCGGTGGGGACCGTGCGCGGCGCCAACGTGACGCTCACCAACACCGGCGCCTCGGCGATCGTCGCTGCCGGCTCGACGACCCTGAATGCGTCGGGCACGGCCACAGTCATCGGCTCCTTCGCCGTGGACGGCGGGTTCAGTGTCGCGAGCGCCGACACCGTCACCATTGTCGGCGACATCCGGACGGGCATGGCGGGGACGTCCACGAGCGCCGCCGCGCGCGGCGTGACGATCGTGGCCAGCGATCTCGACCTCACCGGGTCTCTGCATGCGGGCGCCAACGGCAACGCGGCCGATATCGTTATCCAGAGCCGCAGCGCGACCAACGCCGCAGTCGGGCGCAACATTCAACTCGGCGATAACGTCACGCTGGCGGACGCCATGCAGATCTCGGCGGGCGAGATCAACCGCATGCGGTCGAGCAACGTCATCTTCCAGACCGGCCCGACATCGGCTGCCGGCGCCAATATCGCGCTCGGCAACCTGACCGTGAACGGCGACCAGATCGGCGCCCTGACGCTGCTGCCGGGTACTGGAAGACGGGTGGAGATTCCGGGCGTAGTGCGGCGCACAGGAATCAACGCCACGAATCTCTCCGTCGGCGCCTTCACCGGCGGGACGGCGACGGACTGGATCCCGGACACGACGCTGATCACCGGTTCGATCGGCGTCACGACGCAGGCCCCGAACGCCGCCGGCTCGCCGACGGTCGCCTCGTTCGGCCGTGTGCAGCTGTCGGCGTCGCGACTGATCGCCATCGGTCCGGCGACCGAGAACGGCATACCGCTGGAAACGTTCCTCAACGGCCTCGCGCTCGATTACGATCTGTCGCAACTCGGCCAGCCGAGCATCGACAGCGGCCACGTGTATGTCGCCGCCGCCGATCTCGACCTGAGCAGCTCCGGTCGCATCCTGCTGCGCAACACCGGCTTCACCGGCGAAGACGGCCGCGGGCTGCTGCTCGGGCAACTGGAGGTGCGGGGCATTGGCGCACTGACGCCGACGCAGATCTCGCTGTTCGGCATCCTTGACCGGTTCAACACTGTCGCCACGCCGTTCGGCCTGGCATGGACGATGGCCGACGGTCGCGATGCGGCGCTGGCGGGCGGATCGGCGCAACCGATCCTCAATGGTGGGCTGACGCCAAGCTCGGTCTACCGCATCAACGGCTGCGAGTTCGGTTCGGCGGCGAGCTGCATCGTCACCGTCAATCTCGACATGGGTGTGCGGCCCGAGCAGGTGGTGCCTGACCTCGCCAGCCTCGAGCCCGATGAACTCGACGAACTTGAAGATGATGCCGTGACCAACCTCGGCAACGACTCGCTCATTATCCGCGGACGCTGAGCGAGCGCACAGGGGAAGGCCTTCGGGCACAGGAGAGAACAGATGGCGTCGAAGTGGAAATGGCTCGCCGGCGTGACGCTGGCGCTTGGCGCACTTCAGGTGGGCGGTCTGGCGCACGCGGACACCACGCAGAACTGCAACACCGACGCCCGCGCCGCGCCGCTGCGGCCGCCGCAACTGCTGACCCCCGGCGATGTGAAGTCGGCGGCCGAGTACGCCTACGCACAGAACCGCCGCCTTGTGTTCCGCGAGGCGGCCGACGCCTACCAGGATCTGGCCACCGTGGCTGACGAGTCGCTGGTGACACCTGAACAGCGCTTCGAAGGCGCCTTGTTCAATGCGGTTAACCTTAGCAACCAGGATCGCTCTGCAGAGGCGATCCAGCGCTTCAACGCGCTGGAATCCGACCCGATCGTCAAGGCCGACACCTTTCGCGCCGCGCAGCTCTCGTTCTTTCGCGGTCTGATTTCTGCGCAACAGCAGGAGTACGATCAAGCGCTCAACGACCTCGATCGTCTCGACAGTCAGCTGTCGAGCCTCGGGCTCACTGGAACTGACGATGCGGTTCTGATGGCGAACGGTGATGTGCAGATCACCAGCGTCGGGTCGCTGCGGGTGTCGCGCAGCAGCGCTGACGCGCGCAGTTCGCGCACCTTCGGCTCGATCCTCGGTCAGCGCACGATGACGCAAGTCGAGAAGATCGCGATCCTCAAGACGCACTCACACTATCTGCGCAGCGTCATCCATCAGCAGAAGGCGCAGGACGCCACGGATCCCGCCAGGAGGGCCCAGGAGATCAGGCTCGCGGACGCCGATATCGATCTGGCGACCGAAGCGGCGAGCGTGTTTGGCGTGCAATACGCACCCTGGCTGCGCGCCAAGGTGTCCGCGCGTGCAGCGGTGCTGCGCCTGCAGGCTGGCGACAACGGCGGCGCCAAGCGTATCGCCGAACAGGCGCTCGCGATCTACACGACGTATGGCAATGGCGGGCCGCTCGAAGCGGAGCTGCGGCGCGTGCTGGCGTCGATCAACATGAAGGAAGGCAATCGCGCGGAAGCGCTCAACCAGGAGCGCGCCGCATTCTGCGTGCGGGCCGAGGGCGCCGATCTTGCGCCGATCGACACTTCAGAAGTGCTGCCGTTGCTGGACATGCTGCTTGGCGGCGGCGCCGCTGCCGACGACCGCAACACCACCAGCGAGTTCTTCCGTGTCGCGGCGGCGGCGATGGAGGGCGATACCGCGCGGGTCGTAAGCCAGAGCGCGCACCTCATGTCGCAGCGCGCCGAACAGCAACCGGAAATTCGCGAGGCGATCCTTGCGGAAATCGATCTGGCGCGAATGAAGGAACGCCTTGCAGCGCTCCAGAACGAGGGGCGTTCGGCATCGGATCAGGATGTGCGGATCGTGCGCACGCAGATGACCCAGACAACGATGCGGTTGCAGGAAATCTACTCGCGCGGCGTGCCGCAGAATCTGAGCCGCGAGTCGGCGGCCGGTCGCGCCAAGGCGGCGGGCTTTCTTCCCGGACAGGCCGCGCTCGCCGATGCGGCCAACGCAGATCTCGCCGGCCTTCAGGCGGTGCTTCAGCCCGGCGAGCTTTATGTGCGCTTCGTACTTACGGAGGGAGCGGGCTATGGCATCGCGGTCAACAGCACGAGCGCGCGCGCGTTCAGGGTCGCCGATTCCGCCGGACTGCAAACGCGATTGCAGGCGATCCAGGAAGGCGTTCTCTTTGGCCTGCGGCGCGACAAGCCGGAACGGATGCTCGATGTCATCCCGGCTCAGGCAGGCGCCTACAACGACCTGTTCGGGCCGATCAACGACATGACCACCGATGCACGCCGTTTGATCATCGACGCTACGGGCGCAGCGGCAAACATCCCGTTCGCGCTGCTCGTCACACGGCAACTGACCTCTGCCGAAGACACCTCCCTGCGGGAGCGGGTGGCGCGCAGCTATGGGCGCGACTTTACGGGTGTGCCGTGGCTCGGACGTGACCGGTCCATCTCGATGGTCGCGAGTGCAGTGTCCTTCAAGGCGCAGCGGGAAGACACCACGGGCTCCACGGCGGCCAATCCCATTCTCGCCTTCGCGTCGCCGCCGCTCGCCAATGAGGCGGCGCGCCCGGACCTCGCCGCGGAAGTGACGACGCTGATGCAGGGGGCTCGTCCCCGGTACCGGCGCAACGACTGCACGGCGGAGCTCGAAGAAATCTATTCGTACCCCGGTCTCGTGGGCTCCTACGAATCGGCGCTGTCAGCCAGTCGACTGCTTTCGGGCGGCGACGCCGGCGCGTACCGGATCGTGTCTGGCGCCGACTTCACAGACCAGAACATCCGCAACTTCGCCGACTACTCGCAAACGTCCGGACATCCGGGCGGGCTCGACGCCTATCGAGTGCTCTACTTCGGGTCTCACGGGCAGCACCCCGGCCCCAACAAGTGCGTCCAGGAAGCGCTGCTTGTGACGACCACGCCGACCTTGGCGGTGGCTGGGGCGCGGCCCGCAGGCGCCGATGACACCCTGGGTGACGGCATGCTCGACACCAGCGAAATCCAGCGGCTGTCCCTCAATGCGGACCTGATCGTTCTCGCGGCGTGCGAAACGGTCGGCATGCGCCGGATCAAGGAAGGCGCGGGGATGTCGAGCGCTGAAGCCGCGCGCCTCACGCGCCTCACGGGCCTCAGCGGCGGTGGCGTGATCGGCAACTTCGCGGGCAGCTTTTTCGTTGCCGGCGCGCGGTCCGTGCTCGCGACCTACTGGTCAGTGGAGAATGAGGCGACCAACCGGTTCATGAACACGTTCTTCGAGACCGCGTCGCAAGGGGTGGCCAAGGCGGACTCGGTGCAGGCTGCGCAGCGGCGGCTGATGGACGATCCGGAGTACTCCAACCCGATCTTCTGGGCGCCGTTTGTGTTCATAGGCGATGGCTCGAAGACGCTCCGCGTGGGGGCGGGGACAGCTCAGGCCGCGACGCCGGCCCAGCCGTCGTAGGACGGCTCTTGAGGGCAGGCGCGCGCAAGAAAAAGCCGCCGGCGGGCGCCGGCGGCTTTTCCATATCCGATCGCGCCTCGAAGGCGCGGGCCTAGTTCGACTTGCTGGCGTTGGCCATATAGGTCGCCATCGCTTCCTGAGCGGCTGCGGTGCAGTCGTTCTCGTCGGCGGCGAGGATCTGGTCGATGGTGGTCAGGTCTGCCGGCTTCGGGCAGGCCTCGTCCCCATAGCGGCCACCGCGCATGGCCCCGAAGGTGCGGCGCGCTTGCGGCCGTTCGATCAGGGCGCGGAGCGCCGCGAACCGGGGTTGCGGCGCGCTGGAGGCTGAGCCCGGCAGCACGACGCCACCTGGCCGGCCGGTGATACGGGTAAGTGCGCCCGAACCGTTGATAAGGGTCAGTGTCGCGCCCTTGGCCAGCAACACACGGTCACCGGAGCTGTAGGTCGCGCTTTTCTGGATGCTGGGATCGGTGGAGCCCACGACGATGAAGTCTTCTGCGTACGCAACGCCGCCGACCAACGGACTGATGGCAGCGCCAAACAAGAACTTCCGCACGAAACCCTCCCTTCCCAGGCGAATCCTCAAAGGACTCGATGGGCGAAAAACCCTACTCCGCGCCACTGGATAACGCAATCGCTTCACATCTTTGAGGCGTCTACAAGTGACGAGAGCAGTCATAAATCAGTGCATCGGACAATTTTACGGCGAGCACGAGGCGCTGGCCACAAACCTGTGGCCATGGCGCGACTCCGCTGGCTTAAGGAACCCGATCCGGTTAACGTCAGGTTAGCCGGGGGCGAACGGAGACGGTCGCGCCGCGCGTCCCGCCCGTTGCACGCCCACGCTCGACCGGGGGGCAGATGTTCGGGCTGTTTGGACGGCGCAAGGACACCGATACGACGGGCATACGCGGCTTGTTGAAAAGCGGATTGCTTTCGGTGGCTGCGCAGCCCCGCAACAACGCCATCACACTCGACGACCGCAGCCTCAAGCGCATCTATGTTTTCCTGATCGATCACGATTATCCCGGCGGCTCCGCTGCGATGCACAACGCGGTGTTCGCGCGGTTCAAGTTGCCCTATCGCAGCTGTTTCATGATCGGCGATCCCGCCAGGGCGGGGGACATCATCGCTGGGTTGCGGCAGGATCCACGCTGGTTCGGCGGTGGCGCGGGCTCCGGCTTCAAGGACAAGATCGCCGCCCACCTGGACCGGCTGGACAAGTCCGCCGAAACGATCGGCAGCGTCAACGTCATAGGCCGGTCGGAAAAGGCGTTCGTCGGCCACAATACGGATGGTATCGGTTTCGTGCGCGGGCTGCTCGATGAGTATCCCAACTGCATAGCGGGACAGAAGATATTGATCCTCGGCGCCGGTGGCACCGCGCTGCCGATCGCCTACGAACTCGCCAAGTGCAAGCCGCGCGAAGTGGTGATCTCCAACCGCACGGTGGCCAAGGCCGAGCAGATCGCCCAGCTGATCGCGCCTTTCACGAAGGCGCGCGCCACCGGCGAGGACACCATCGGCGAGGAGCTTGCCGACGCCGGTGTGGTCGTGAACACCTCCAACAAGGGTGCGCAGCCGAACGAGAAGTTCAGCGCCTTTGCGCCGATGACGGGCAATGTGGAGGCCGACATGGCGGTGTCGATGGCCAACCTCGCCCGCCTCCCCAGGAAGGCGATCGTGGCCGACATCCTGCTCGAAGATCTGCCGCTCACGCTCAAGCTGGCGGGCGAACACGGCGCCCGCACCCATAGCGGCCGCCACATGAATCTCTTCCAGGCCGCGCCTGCGTTCAAGATCCTGACCGGCGTGAACAAGCCAGACAAGCAGTTGCTGGCGCTGATGCGTGCGGCGCTCGCCTGATGCTGTTCGCGCGGAATTTGCGGCGGGCCACCTCGTCCGACCCGGTCGACCTGCCGCGAGACGAAATGGCGTTTCGCAAGCAGTATCAGAGCCTCCTGCTCGACCGCAGGATCACCACGGTCTTCCGGCCGGGGGATCGGCTCTTTCCGGCGTGGCGGGGCTATGCCCCCGGCGAGACGATCACGGTGCGGGTGATCGCGCGCCATGGCTCCGACACGCTCGGTGTGGCGCCGGTGTTCAATGCGGTGCGTCTTCCGGTCCGGATCCTGGACGTTGTCGTCTCGCCGGTGGACGTCCTGGCGGCGGTCGACTTCGAAGGGTCGTCCCCGGACGTTTCGAATACCTCTTCGCTGGTGCAACATCTTGAAGCGATCTACGAGAAGCCGATCTCGGCATTCGGCGGCCTCGTGACCCGAATCCGGTTCGAGTATCTGGACGGTCCACGCTGACACTCGCCCCGGGCGCGCGGGCCGGCGCCGGATCGCGGCGGCGGACGACGCACGCCTTGCAAAGCCTGTGAAAAAAGCCACATCCTCCCGGTCGGGAAACGTCTATCAAGGCGGCGCGGTCAGGTCTCCGCGCACCGAACCACCTCTGGGGCAGGGTAGGGTACGATGATCACGTTCGCGCAAATCACGGACCTGCACATCACGACAGAGGACGATCCTCTCAAGAGCAAGGAGCGCAACGACCGGCGCCTGCGCGACGTGCTGACGACAATCTACAATCTGAAGCCGCGGCCGATGGCGATCATCGCATCGGGAGATCTCGTCGATCGCGGAGAGGCGCGGGAGTACGAGGAGCTGAAGAAGGTCTTCGCCGACTTCACACAAATTCCGATTTATCTCGGCATGGGCAATCACGATTTGCGCGGGCCGTTTCTCGACACGTTCAAACTGCCGGTTGGGAGCACGGTGTACGAGGTCGATCCCAACGGCTTCATCCAGTACGAGATCGATTTCGGCGACATCCGGCTGGTGATGGTCGACACGCTGGACGAGTACGAACCCGGCAAGCACAACGAGAACGGCGCGTTCTGCAACAAGCGGGCGAACTGGCTGAAGCGCACGCTGAATCGCAACGCGAACAAGCCCACGATGATCGCGCTGCACCATCCTCCGATCGAGAGCGGCATCCACTGGATGGATGCGCGCGAGAAGCAGGACTGGAAAAGGAAGCTCGCCGACGTCGTGAAGAACAGGAAGCAGGTGCGCACGATGATGTGCGGTCACCTGCACCGGCCGTTCCACGCGATATTCGCAAACCAGATCGTATCGGCGTCATCGGCAACGTCGATCCAGCTGACGCTCAATCTCACCGACGTCGATCTGCGCGTGCCGGACGGTCGCGAGATTCTCGTGGAGGAGCCTGCGGGCTTCGCGCTTCACGTGTGGGACAAGGGTGTGCTGACCTCGCACACGTGCGTGGCGCCGGCATTCCCCAGTGCGGTGCAGTACGAGTATCCGTTTCTCAAGGCGTGAGCGCCGCTGTGGCTGGCGTCCGGGAGAGCGAATTCCCGTGTCGCTTAGCGGCTATCCGGTATGCTACATGACCTTTGGGGAGCGGGCTTTTCGGCCCTGACGCGATCAACGGGCGCCGTGCGTTCCCTGCGACGCTCCCGGGTGCATGTACGGGGGTGCGGCGATGGCCGATGCGAAGAAGACCAGAGTCGACGAAGGCGCGCCCCGTAGCGGCGTTTCGAGCTTTCTGTCGGCCCTTGTATCGCCGCTGATCACCGTGGCCATCGCGCTCGGCGTGACGCTGATCACGCTGTTGCTGGATTTCACCACGCCCGCGCGTTTCGTCGAAAATCTCACCTACGACATGCGCATGTCGGCGATCGCGCCCTCGGCCGGCGACGACATGGTGATCGTGAAGATGGACGACGCCTCGATGCTGTCGATGCAGGCGTCGTCGGAGTGCCACTGCCTGTCGCCGGTGGACAAGGTCTGGCTCGGCGATCTCATCGCCACGCTGAGCGCGAAGGGCGCGAAGGCCATCGCGGTCGATATCCTGTTCTCCGCGTGGCGCACCGACGAGGAATACGACGCGTTCGTCGCCAGGACCGCGACGCTGCCGACGCCGATTTTCGCCGCCGTCGATCCGGCGCTGACGCCGGGTGTGGACTATAAGGTCGCGCCCAATCTCCACTATGTCAGCCCGGCCGCACTGGTCGCGCGCGAGGACGATGTGGTGCGCGTCTACGATCCGCATCCGGGCGACATGGAGTCCATCGCCGCGGCATTGGCCCGCGCCAACGGCGTGGAGCCGCCCAAGGGCGATTTCATCATGCGCTACCGGCGCTCGCAAGGCACGGGCGGCGAGGACGCGGGATCCGTCGCGCGCGCGTTCCCGGCCAATCTGGTGGCCGACATTCCGGACAATTTCTTCAAGGGCAAGACAGTGCTCATCGGCCGCGTCACGCGGTTCGCGGAAGGCCAGTCTGGCATCCTGGAGGACATGCACACCACGCCGCTGCGCTTCACGGCGGGCCACCTCGACGGCACACCCGGCGTGGAGATTCACGCGCATGCCCTGTCGCAGATGATGGCCGGAGACCGGGTGCAGGTGCCGGGACTGCTGTGGGTGGCGATCTCGGTGTTTGTGGCGGCGCTGGGCGGGGCGGCGCTCGGGCGGTCGTCGTTCAAATGGTGGGCGGCCACCATCGTCGTGCTCGGCGGCATTGTTCTCGCGGTGGCAGCTGCGTTCGCCGCGCTCGCTTACTTCAACGTGATGGTCGCCATGCTGGCGCCCGTGACGGCGTTCGCATTGTGCTTCTTCGTGCAAAGCCGGCTTGCCGCCACCCAGCTTGAGGATGAGCGCAAGCTCTACGCAACCGCGCTGGAACGCTATCTCGCTCCGCAGGTGATCATACGGATTGAGGTTGGCGAGGCGTTGACGATCGGCGCCGAGCG
>JANNVF010000404.1:0-2245 GCA_031414315.1 Hyphomonadaceae bacterium
ATCGAGGAGTTCACCGGCCGCGCGGACCGCACGACTTCCCCGAACAAGGTGAGCAACGTGAGCCCGAGAAGCATGTTGCCCCACGTCATCACGAACGCGTCGCCGCTGGGCAGGTTCAGGGAGAAGAACTGGTTGGCCAGCGCACTGTTGACCCCATCGGCGCCCATCGGCAGCGCGATCATGGCGTAGATCACACTCGGTATCAGCAACAGCGGCAAGACGCGGATAGAGAACGGCATGGGCTCGGTTCCGGACTGTGGAACCCGATCAACGCGCGAGAGCGGCTTCTGTTTCCTGAACGCGGAACCCTAGTGGCTGTCGTACTGCACCGTGCGCTGCGACACCCGGGTCATGATCACCGAGCCCGCGAGGAAATCGAGCAGGCACATCAGCACGATGATGAAGAACTCCGCCGTGCCGAACGGCGCCACCAGCAGCCACAGGATGAAGCACACGATGAACAGCGCGACCGCGAGCCCGTTGTCGATCATCTGCGCGGCGGACGGCGTCGTCGATTTCAGGATCTCCACGAACAGGATCAGCACCGAGAACATGATGATGATGTGCCCCCAGGTGACGATCCACTGGGCGCCGGAGGCCAACGGCATCGCGAACGCCTGCGAGGCCATGGCGACGGCGACGTCCTGTCCGGCCGGCAGCGCGAT
This sequence comes from Hyphomonadaceae bacterium, assembly GCA_031414315.1. Classification (GTDB taxonomy): domain Bacteria; phylum Pseudomonadota; class Alphaproteobacteria; order Caulobacterales; family Aquidulcibacteraceae; genus VFBF01. Next base: position 666 of record JANNVF010000404.1, read on the forward strand.
CGTCGTGTAGAGCAGCGCCGGAAGCAGCAGGAGCGGGAAAATCTGAATGCGGCCCATGAGTTTGCTCCTGATCCAGTCTGTCCGTATCGAAACAACCCATACACGGGCACAAGGCGCTTGTCCTTCGCCGCCGCCTATGGGGCGAGCGTCAGCGTGACGGTGTCGCCGGTGCGGCGGGAGGCGTCGCGGCCACGCGCTCTGCGGCGCGCAGCGCGCGCAGGAGATTGCCGCCGGTGAGTTTCGCCAGATCGTTGTCACGCCACCCCCGGCGCATGAGCTCGGTGAGCACCACCGGATAGCCGTCGACGCCCTCCATGCCTTCCGGCAGATAGGTGACGCCGTCGTAGTCGGCGCCGAAGCCGATGTGATCGACGCCAGCCACGCTGCGGATGTGGTCGATGTGATCGGCGACCGCGGCGGCCGTTACGGGCGGCGGCGCGTGCGCGGCAATCCACGCGTCGAGTGCGGCTTTCGCGGCGACGGGGTCACCCGGGTTCAGCGCCTTCTGCCGCGCTTCCTCGCCGACCCGCTGGGCGTTCCATTCGCGAAACGGGTCGCTGACGAACGGCGCGTTGAAGTTGACCATGACCACGCCGCCGTTCTGCGCGACAAGCTTCAGCACGTCGTCTGGAACATTACGCGGGTGATGCGTGACCGCGAACGCCGACGAGTGCGAGAAAATCACCGGCGCGGTGGCGACGGCCAGCGCATCGCGCATCGCGTCAGCCGACACGTGGGAGAGATCGACCAGCATGCCGATGCGGTTCATCTCGCGGACCACATCCTCGCCGAACGGGGACAGCCCGCCGTGCCTGGGCGCATCGGTGGCGCTGTCGGCCCAGTCGATGGTGGTGGCATGCGTCAGCGTCATGTAGCGGACGCCGCTGGCGTGGAACTCCCGCAGCAGCGCGAGATTGCCGTTGATCGCCTCCCCGCCCTCGATGCCGAACAGCGATGCGATCCGGCCGGAGCGTTCGACGCGGACGATGTCATCGGCGGTGGACGCCATCGCGAACACGCGCGGATAGCGCGCCACGATGCGGCGCGCGATGTCGATCTGCTCGTGCACGGCGAGCGTCGCCGCCGGACCCTTGAGTGTCGCCGGCACGTAGACCGACCAGAACTGCGCGCCGACGCCGCCTTTGCGCAGGCGCGGAATGTCGGTGTCCATCGGCGAGGACAGCTTCGTCGTATCCGCCGTCAGGTCCACGCGGCTGATATCGCCCGCGTAGTTCTCCTTGATCTCCCACGGCAGGTCGTTGTGGCCGTCGATGACGGGTGACTGGCGCAGGATGCGCTGGATGCGGGCGCTTTCGCGCGGCGCAGGCGGTTCGGCGAACGCAGGCGCGCACAGAAGAAGGGCGAAGAAGGTCAGCGCGGTTTTCATTCAGAACCCATACGCCGCCGCCAGTTCCTTGTCCCTCTTCGCCACCTGCTTGGCGAGTTCCACAATCACCTTCGCCTGCTTCCAGGTTGCGTCGTCCTGCATCTTGCCGTCGACCATCGCGACACCGGAGCCGTCGGGCATGGCGGCGAGGATTTTCTTCGCGAACAGCACTTCGTCGACGTCGGGGCTGAAC
>JANNVF010000405.1:0-2086 GCA_031414315.1 Hyphomonadaceae bacterium
CGCTCGACGAGATCGGCGGCGTGGGCCCCTCGCGGAAGAAGGCGCTGCTGGCGCGGTTCGGCTCCGCGCGCGGCGTGGCGCGGGCCGCGCTCTCGGAGCTGGAAAACGTCGAAGGCATCAACACCGAACTGGCGCGCCGCATCCATGACTACTTCCGCAACGCCTGAAACGCCCGTCGCGACGCCATCGTCGCTGCCGAACGCACTGACCATTGCGCGTCTCGTCGCCGCGCCGATCGTGGCGGGCCTGATCCTGTTCGGCGGTCACGTGCTCTACACGCTGGGCAGCGACCTTTCGGTGGCGCTGCTGTGCACCGCGTTCGTGGTGTTCCTGCTCGCCGCGTTCACCGACTGGCTCGACGGCGCCATGGCGCGCAAACTGGGCGCCACATCGGTGATGGGAGCCGCCCTCGATCACGCCGCCGACAAGGCGCTGGTCACCGCGTCACTGATTGCGCTGGCCGCCACCGCGTTGCCGTTCGATCTCGTCTGCGCGGCCGCGATCATCGTCACGCGCGATGTGGCGGTCGCCGGCTTGCGCGAAGGGCTGTCGCTCGCGGGCCGCGCGCTGCCGGTGAGTTCGCTCGGCAAGGTCAAGACTGTCGTGGAGCTGATCGGCGTCGGCGCCGCCATCGCATTGCAGGTCGCCGCCATCGTCACGCCGCACGCCGAGCGCGCGCTCGAACCGCTCGACGTGATCGCGTTCATCGCACGCGCATCGCTCTGGGCGGCGGCGGCGCTGGCGCTGTGGAGCGGCGCCGATTACGCACGCGCGGCGGCCAAGAACTAGCGTTCAGGCCGCTGCCGCATCGATCTGCAAAATCAGGTCGAGCGCGGCCAGCGCTTCCTCCCCCGTCACCGCCGGACGCCGCGCAACACCGGTTGCTGCATCCAGGAACCGCGCGACGTTGGCGCCGAGCGGATCGCGGCCCACCGGCGTATCGGCGAACCCAGCATCGAGAAGGAACGACGTGGTGTTGGAAAACGTCCGCGCGACGAAATCGATGTTTACCTCGCCTGACGGATAGACGATGCGCATCGTGCGCCGCCGCGCGTCGGCGACGCGGCTCGCCATCAACCGCACGCGCGCGCCACCGGCGAACGCGGATTCGCTTTCGATCGTGTCGAAGAATTTGCTCTTCACACGCCGGCCTTGCGCGGTGACCGACGTCGGCGCTTGCCCGAGCAGGCACATGGCGAGATCGGCGTCGTGGATCGCGAGATCGAGCGTCACCGACACGTCGTCGCCGCGCCCGCTCCAAGGCCCTTCCCGGCGCGCCTCCACCAGCAACGGTTTCTCCGGCGCGCCCACGAGCCCCATCACCTCGAACACCAGCCGTTCCTGATGACCGCAGCCAAGCGTCAGCCCGCGCGCCTTCGCCATCACCACAACAGCGGCGCCTTCCGGCACGGTCACCGCGATCGGCTTTTCCACCAGCGTGTGCTTGCCGGCGCCGAGACTGCGCAGCGCGAGATCGCCGTGTGCGCGCGCGGGTGTGGCGATGGTGGCGATGTCGATGGCGGCAAGAAAAACGTCGAAATCGTCGAACGCCGCAGCGCCATGGCTGTCGGCCAGCGCGCGGGCGCGATCGAAGTCCACGTCGTAGACGGCAGCCAGCTGCGTGCGCGGCTCGGCCGCATACTTGCCGGCATGGATGGCGCCGAATGCGCCCGCGCCGGCGACGCCCGCCCGGAACGCCTTTTGTTCGCTCACGTTAGTCCTTCCTGTTCACGTCAACGCGCGATATGCGCTCCGTGCTAGCCCAGGATGACCAATGCGCCAAGAAAATGCCCGCGAAGCCGCATGGAGCGCGCTGGAGCGTCATGCCGAAAGCCTGCGGGGAACCACGCTGAAGGCGCTGTTCGCCGCTGACGCGAAGCGCACCGAAGCGTTCACGCTGTCGGCGTGCGGGCTCACGGTGGATCATTCCAAGCAGCGCCTCACCGCCGAGACGCTGGCGCTGTTCGAGACGCTCGCCGCCGCCGTCGATCTGACCGGGCAGTTGCGCGACATGCGCGCGGGCGCACCCGTCAACATCACGGAAAACCGCGCCGCGATGCATGTGACGCTGCGCGGCGCCGGCGGC
>JANNVF010000406.1:0-3744 GCA_031414315.1 Hyphomonadaceae bacterium
GTGGTCGACTTCGATCGCTACGAGTGGACCCGGGGACACCTGGCGTATCGGGCGCCAGGGCAGATCACGCGCTTCGGCAAGGTAGTGGGCGAGGCGCATGGCCGCGTGCACTTCGCCGGCGAGCACACCGCCGTCACCGCCTCCGGCATGGAAGGCGCGATGGAGTCCGGCGAGCGCGCGGCGTTCGAGGTGCTGACCGGCGACGCGGGCGCCTGATCGCTCGCCGACTCCACTTGGTCCTCATGCAGGCGCGGCTTGGTCTTGGTGGCGCAGCGGCTGCGGACCGATCCGGAGCTCGCAAGGCCGTGCTGTCGTGATACAGGAGTCCGCCATGCAGCGCGTGCAGCCTTTACTCAGGACGGCCATAACGAGCCCCGATTGCGCTCAATACACGGGGCGACTGTGAACCCGCACGCGCCACGACGGTGGAGCACCGCGACGGTGCCCTGGAGCATCATGATGCTCATGGCAACGGCGATCGCCGGATACGCATTCCGCCTGCTCGCGGTGCTCGCGCACATGGCAGGCGGCGGGCTCGCGCTCCTGCTGGGTCCGTGGCAGTTCCTCACCGGGCGATCCGGCCGGCGCAACGTCGGGCATGTCTGGACAGGGCGCTTCTACGTAGTGGCGGTCGTCGTCGGCGGATTCGCCGGCCTCGTGCTCGCCCCCTTCTCCATGAGCAGCCTGACCGCGCACCTTGGCTTCGGCCTGTTGGCGCTCCTCACGCTCGCCACCACCGCGCGCGCACTTCAGCGCGTGCTGCAGGGTGACATCATCGAGCACCGCCAATGGATGATCCGGGGTTTTGCGCTGATCCTTGGGGATTGCGACTCGGCGTGCACAGATAGGTTCAGCGGCACCCCACTGCACAAGGGCTATCGGTCGACTTGGCGTTGACTAGTGCAGCACCGACGGGCTGGTGAGCACCGCCTTCGCGCCGCCCGCGGCATAGCTGTCGAGGAAGTCGCGCTCCGCCACCACCGCGTAGTTCGAGAAGCCCGACTTCTGCAGCAACTCCAGCGTCTGCGGGTCGTTCACCAGACCGAGGTTCGTCGGGTTGCGGATGAAGAAATACTTCCCGCCTTCGTGTTCGACGACGGCGTCCAGCACGCCCACGTGCTTGTTGCCGTAGCTGATGATCGCCGGGTAGCCGTCGCGAACCGCCTGGGCGAGCTTGTCGACCTGCGTGACGCCCCAGCCGCTGTTCGGTACACCGACGTCCGTCAGGAGCGTGGCGATGGCGTGTCCATCCGTGCCGTCGCCAGGTGTGTAGAACTGGCCGGTGCGGGCGCGCAGCGCCGACTCCGGGATATTTTGGCGCTTGATCGTGTCGGTGATCATGCGGGTGCACGCCTGCACGCACGAGGCTTCCTCTTCCTGCAGATGCATCGGGCGCGGCGTCTTCTGCAGCATCTCCGGGATCGGGATGTTCTTCGGGTTGGCGCCGCTCGAAGGGATCGTCGCCCCGGGCCCGACGCCGCGATACCGGTTTGCGCCGCTTGCCGCGGCGCTCGCGCGCCTGGCCGCCGCTTTGCCGGCCTTCTTTGCAGCCACGATCGCGGCCTGCCCGGCCTTGGTCGCCTCGGCCGGTGCCCAGGCAGGCGATGCGCCGCTGCTGTTCGATGCTCGCGCACGGCTACGGGCAGGTGTGGAATGCCCCGAAAGATCGGGCGCTCCGGCACAAAGTCATTTTCAGATGCTTGCAGGCGCTGGAGGCGATTGCGTGAGAGTGCGGGGCGCTGCGCTTCAGTGGGTGCTGGCGTGCAGGCAAAGACCGCGCGGGGATTCCGGGACGAAGCGGACCAGGCTCTGCGCCCGGTTTACTTCGCGTACGCGATGCGATAAACGAGGTTGGCCCCGTCGTCGCTGAACAGCAGCGCACCGTCCTTCGCGACGGCCACGCCCACCGGGCGTCCCCAGGCACTGCCGTCGTCGGCGATCATGCCCACCAGGAAGTCCTCGTACTCGCCCGTCGGCACGCCATCCTTCATCAGCACGCGCACGACCTTGTGGCCGGTGCGAAACGCGCGGTTCCACGAGCCATGGAACGTCGCGAAACCGTCACCGACGTATTCCTTGGGGAACGCGGCAGCGCCCGAAGTCGCGGTGTAGAAGGCCAGGGTCAATGCCGCGGAGTGCGACCGATACGGTACGTCCGGCACGATCGCCTTGCCGGCGAGATCCGGTCGGTCGCCCTTCAGCCGCGGCTCCTCGTTGTTGCCCATGTAGTACCAGGGCCAGCCATAGAAGCCGCCCTCCTTTACGCGCGTGGAATAGTCGGGCACCAACTCGTCGCCCAGCATGTCGCGTTCGTTCGTCGTGCACCACAGCTCCCCCTTCACGGGCTGGATCGTCAGGCCCACGCAATTGCGCAGGCCGGTGGCGAAGATCCTGCCGCTGCCCGGGCTCGCGACGTCGAACGCCAGCACGACCGCGCGGCGCGTCTCGCTGCCCCAGGCTGCGCCCACGCCATGCTGTGCCTCCCAGGCCTTGACCTCGGCGGCGGTCTTCTTCGGCATCGATTCGGCGACGTTGGACTCGGAGCCGACCGAGACGAACATGCGCTTGCCGTCGGGCGAGAACGCGATGTCGCGCGTGATGTGGCCGCCCGCCTTGCTCGCGTACAGCTGCGGCACGATGACCTCGGGCACCGCGCTCGCTGCGGTGTCACCCACGGCGTACGCATAGCGCACGACGCGGTTGATCTCGGCGACGTACAGCCATTTCGGGTCAGCCTCCGGGTAGAACGCCATGCCGAACGGCAGGTGCATTCCCTGCGCGAACGTGGTGACGCTCTCGGCCCGGGAGCCGTCGGCCGACGGTCGCAGCACCGAGATGCGGTTCGACTGCGTCTGCGCGAGGAACACGTCGCCGTTCGGCGCGACACGCAGGTTGCGCACGCCGGGCAGGTCCTTCGCGAACACATCGACCTTGAAGCCGGCGGGCACCTGCAGCTTCGCGTCGGCGGGCTTGTCGACGAAGCGCGGAAAACTGACTGCGGCCGGGGTGTCGTACGCCGCGGGGAGCGCGCTCACATCGATGCGGTGGCGGCGCCCCGGGACGTCCTTCTTCCAGTCGGCATCGCCCTTCGGCGGGCCGGCGGCCACGGCGGGTGGCGGCGGGCGGAAGCGCGGTGGCGGCGGCGCCTCGCTGAAAGTGCCGGCCTTCAACGCTTCGAAGTACGCAATCAGGTCCTCCCGGTCGGCGGCGTCGGCAACCGGGATCACCATGGCCGAGCCCGGCACGGCCGTGGTCGGCGAAGCCAGGAAGCGGTTCAGCGTTGCCGCATCCCAGGTGAGTCCGGAGGCCGCCAGGGAACGGGTGTAGCTGAAGTCCTTGCTCGCGGCGGCCTTTCGGCCGAACAGGTGCACCAGGGACGGTCCCTGCGCACCGCCACCGTCAGCGGCCTCGGCGCTGTGGCACAGGGCACACTGCTGACGGAAGATCTTCTTGCCTGCGTTGGCGTCGGCGCCGAAGGCCGGCGCGGCGAGGCATGCCGCGGCGAACGCGACCGCGGTGTATCGAATCGACATGTCCGGACTCCTCCCTGACATCGGAACTCTGATTCCACTGGACCGACCTGCGGCGCCAGCCGCCGATACTCAAGCCAGGTCGAAGCGATCGGCGTTCATCACCTTGGCCCACGCGGCCACGAAATCCCGGACGAACTTTGGCATCGAGTCTGCGCTGCCGTAAACCTCGGCGATTGCGCGCAGTTCGGAGTGCGAACCGAAGATCAGGTCG
>JANNVF010000407.1:0-2124 GCA_031414315.1 Hyphomonadaceae bacterium
AGGGCGGCCTCGATGGCGCCGACCTTTGAGCCGTGGCGTTCCGTCAGCCTGGTAAGCGCCTGGTCTGCCTCAAGGCTGATTCGGACGTTGCATTGTGGGCGCTTGTGGCGTGTCGGAGTGGTCATTATGGCGTGTCCTGTAACAATATGTGATGCTGACTAGCACAATACTAGCCTAGCCACAGCCTTATCCGCTTGCAATGCGGCTATCACGTGGCTAAATTGCACGTGTCGGGGCGATGCGAATCGTCCCCGGCCCGAACCATCCCCGCCGGTCGCAGGCACAAAAGAGCGGGGCGCCACCTTCGGACGGGAGATGGATCACTGCGCATACCGGCGGTGGTTCGGAGATCGACGAGGGAGACGGGACCGGCTGTAGCGCCGCCCGTCACAGTGGTTCGGGGTTCCTATAGACGGCGCGCGGATGGCTCCATGAGCCCGCTCAAAACGCGCCTAGGACTAGCTCAGAGAGGCCGTCGCGGAGTGATCTGCGGCGGCCCTTTTGATTCAAGGGCGGTAGCGCGTCCTGGCCGGTAGCGCGGCCAACGCGGGCGGCATGTAGCGATGTCGCCCGCCCTCGCGGAGGATCACATGGCAGACAATCCGAGGCCGAGCGAAGAGGCACAACGACACCTCATTCGGGCGGTTGCCGAACTCCAGCAACTCGACGGACGGCGCCGCAAGGCGGCGATTCGGGAGGCGCTCTACTTCACGACACTAGCTCTCCACGAGATCCAGGACATTCCGACGAAAGCAACATGATCTGGGCGTCGCGGGGTCACACCTGCGGCGCCCTTTTTCGTGGCATGTAGCAACCGCCACGGAGGAACAACCATGAAGGTTTTTGACGTCACTATCATCGTCCGCGTCCGCGCCGAGGATGAAGAGGATGCCATCGGCCGCGCCACGGCGGCGCTCGGCGATACGTCGCCATTCGATGACTACAACACCGCCAGCGTAGCGCTGGCCCCGCCGGAGTATCAGCCGAAAGACGACTAGACCAAGGGCGTCACCTTCGCGGGTGGCGCCCTTTTTTGTGGGCCGTAGCGGGCTCCACGGAGGAACGGAAATGAAAACGACTGAGGAACGCCACGCTGAAATAGCAGAGGCCTTTGCTAAGGGACTCGCGGCCTTCGCGACCAGCACCATTCACCAAAACCCCTACAGCGGCGAAGATCGCATCGCATGGCGGGCGTGGCGTGATGGCTTCAGCGCCGCATTTGAGTCTCACAAGGCGATGGAAGTTGACGATTGAGAGACGGGCCCGGCGCAGCAATGCGACCGGGCCCTTTCTTTGTGCAGGTAGCGCTGCACGAGGAGGAACGGACATGGCAACAATGGCAATCGTCGGATGGCTCGGAACCTTCGCGTTCTTGTTCATCTGCTCACGTGTGGGGCGCTGAACATGGCGCAAATCGAGATCAAGTCAGGCGACGCGGTGCGCGTCACGTCTCATGCAACGATCATGGGCGCGCCGTTTCTTATGCTGATCGTCAATGACCGGCCGCAAGGGTACATCTCGCGCGAGCAAGCCGAGTCGCTGCGGCGCGTGGTCAAAGACCCCGCGAAAATCGCGATCGACTAACCCACGGGCGCCGGGCGGCAACGCTTCGGCGCCCTTTCTTTGTCGGCGTAGTGGCCGGCGGAGGAACTAGACGTGAACACGATTTCCGGAATCGCCCGCTTCATCGCGGGCACGGCATGGACGTTTGCCCTGATGGCGTCGCTTCTGCTGGCCGCCGTCCCGGCGTTCTTTTTCGCGCTGACGGCGGTTTCAGTCGCGCAACTGGAATGGCCAGCGGCAGCGCTCGGGCTGACGATGGCGCTCGCAAGCGGCGCCATGTGGTTTAGCATCATCAAGGCAGTGGCCTGGACGGGCGAACGTCTCGGCGACTGGTACTGACAGACAGGGCGGCCCGGCGGAAACGCTGCGGCCGCCTTTTTTGTGCGCCGTAGCGGGCGCGCGGAGGAACTGAAATGACCAAAGAACTCGACCTGGCGGCCGATTACGTTGACGCGCGTGACATCATCGCGCGTTTCGAGGAGATCGAGGACGCCATAGGCGAAGAGGCCGAAGCGGCGACGCTGAAGGCGATTCTTGCCGACATCTGCGGCGCCGGCGGTG
>JANNVF010000408.1:0-15811 GCA_031414315.1 Hyphomonadaceae bacterium
GAACGTGTAGACACCCTCCTGCCCCGTGTCGAAGCCCTCAAGCCGCGCGCGATACATCACCATGGCGTGTTCCCGTCTCACTGTTCCCGCATCGCGCGTAGCGGCAAGACATGACAGCCGCGTGACGCCGCTTGCGCCTTCCCCACCGCCATGTGCTTCTCTGGAAAAAACGAAGAGGAAAGCACCATGTCGCTGCAGGGACGCGTTGCACTGGTCACCGGCGGTAGCCGGGGCATCGGGCGGGCCATCGCGCTGGCGCTGGCGGAGGACGGCGCTGACATCGCGGTGAACTATCGCCGCGAGGAGGCCGAGGCGGCCAGGACCGTCGCCGACATCCGCGCGTTGGGCAGGCGCGCCGAAGCGTTTGCGGCGTCTGTCGACGACTACGACGCGTGCGTCGCCATGGCCGCCAGCGTGAACGAGAAACTCGGCCCGGTGTCGATCCTGATCAACAACGCCGGCATCGCCAGCCGCGGCCAGACCGTGGCCGACACCGATCCCGCCGAAATGGCCCGCGTCATGGGCGTGCATGCGATGGCGCCCTACTTCATGTCGAAAGCGGTGCTGCCGCAGATGCGCACCCAGAAGCGCGGCGACATCATCGTGATCTCGTCGATCGCCACGCTGCACTACGCGGCGCAGGGCGCGCCCTACAACATGGGCAAGGCGGCGGGCGAAGCGCTCGCCTACACGCTGGCCAAGGAAGAGCGGAAGAACGGCATCTACGTGAACGTGGTCGCGCCGCCGCTGACCGACACCGACATGGGCCAGCGCCTCGCGAAAGCGCGCGGCACGGCCGCGATCCACGATCTCGACGCCACCGCGCCGTTCGGCCACGTCTGCTCACCGCAGGAAATCGCCAACGTGGTGCGCTTCCTGGTGTCGGCGCAGAACACCTACGTCAGCGGCGAAAAGATCAGCGTGCACGGCGGCGGCTGAACGCGCCGCGCGCGGCCTCCCTACTGCCTGGCGTAGTCACGCACGATCGCTTCGAGAAAGTCGCGGCCTTCGTAGAGCGACTGCACGCGGAGCTTCTCGTTGAGTCCGTGCGGATTGTTCTCGCCCGGAATGGCGAACATGCCGCTCATCCCGTAGGTCGGGATGCCGGCGTTGTTGAGGAACCGCCCGTCGGTCGCGCCCATGAGCATGATCGGCACGATGGGCACGTTCGGCCACTGCCGCGCGGCGGCCCGTTCCACCGGCGCCATCACCTGCCGCGTCAGCGGCGGCGCGGTGGAGCCATCGCGCCGGCGCACGATATCGACCTGCACCTGCGGATCGGCGACCGCCGCCTGCAGGGCAGCCTTCACCTCCTCCGGCGAATGACCCTGCAGCACGCGGCATGAGAGCGTGGCGACCGCGCGCTGCGGCAGCGCGTTCGTCGCGTGGCCGGCGGCGACCTGCGTGGCGACGCACGTGGTGCGCATCGCGCCGTTGTAGTCGGGGTCGCGCGCCAGCACGGCGGCGGCGGCGGCGGCGTTCGGCGCAGCGGCAAGTGCGGCCATCGCCTTGCCGGTGTCGCCACCGATGATCGGCGCCATGCGTTCAAAGAACGTCCGCGTCACCGGATTGAGCTCGACGGGAAACTGGTGCTGCGCCAAGCGGCCGAGGCCCAGGCTCAGACGATAGATCGCGTTCTCCGGCACCGGGCGCGAGGAATGTCCGCCGGGATTGGCCACCGTCAGCGTGTAGACCTGATGGACCTTCTCGCCGGCCTGCACGTTCAGCGCGATGGGCCGGCCATCGTCCGAGAGCATGCCGCCCGCGCCTTCGTTGAGCGCGAAGTCCGCCTGCAGCCAGTCGCGATGATTCCGCAGGAGATAGTCCACGCCGTTGATGCGGTTGGAGGTCTCCTCGCCGCACGTCAGCGCCAGCTTGATGGAGCGGCGCGGGCGCGCGCGCTCCGTGCGCAGGCGCACCATCAGATCGACGAACACCGCCGCCATCGCCTTGTCGTCGGCCGTGCCGCGTCCGTAGAAGAAGCCGCTCTCCTCGATGAGCTTGAACGGATCGCGTTCCCAGTCGGCGCGGTTGGCGTTGACGACATCGATGTGCGCGAGCAGCAACACCGCACGCTGGCGGGCGCTTCCCCGCAGTACGGCGACGAGATTGCCGTCGTCGGGACGTCCTTCCGGCACGATCACGCGCAGATCGGCTGCGGGATAACCGGCGGCGCGCAGATGCGCAGCCATCGCCTCGGCCGCGCGCGTGCACGAGCCCGTGGCCTCGGAACTGTCGGTCTCGACGAGCTCCTTGTAGATCGCGCGGAACACGGCGCGATCGGGCCGCAGATCCTGCGCATGCGCCGGCGTCGCCGACGCCAGACCGACCGCCAAGGCAAACCACACCGCACGCATGACACTCTCCCCTGTCGGGACAGCCGTCCCTTTGGCGAGAGGTTAGGTCGTGCGCGCCGCGAGCGCCACTGTGGAGGCGAGGGTGCGCCGTTTGTACAACGCGCGCGGATTTGTACACCGTTTGCCCACTCCGACGGGGGCGTTGTACATCGCCACCTCCGTCATTCTGGACGATCGCCCCGCGATCGATCCGGCATGACAGGAATTGCGGGGAAACACGCCGCTGCACTCCTCCCGGGCAAGGGGGAGTTTGGGAGGGGGTCGGCGCGGTGGGCGTGAGAGAGGCGCGTCGGCGCCTTCGCCTTGTCCTGCAAAACTTTCGTCGCCCCGACAGGGGCCCACGCCGCCTCCCCTTGCCGGGGAAGGAGCGCGTGGAGTGCGGCCGCTGGAAGCGCGCCAATCCGGCTGGGTTCAAACCGCGCCTAAACTCCGCGCATGACACATGACACGGACGACCTCGAACAGCTGCACGCCTTCACCTTCGCGCTCCGCGCCTGGGTGCTGGCGGCTGCGGCGGTTCTGGTGAGCGTGGTCGAGCGACGCCTGTCGCGCGGATGGCGCATGATGGTGCGGCGCTGCATCCGTGACGCGCAAAACGAAGTGCGGTGTCTCGTCGTGGATCTCGCGCTGAGGCGCTGGCGCTTCCGGCGTGGGTCGAGGCGCGCGACACGGCCCTTCTCGATACCGACCGGGTGTCGTCTCAGCCCGCGCAAGAACCGGGTGTCGTCTCAGCCCGCGCAAGAGCAGTCACCGCCGGCACTTCAAGCGCGTGGTCCGGGTACGGGCGCACTCTCTCGCGGGTCGCATCGCGCGGCTGCGCGACATCCTGTTCAATCTCAGGCGCTGGATCGCGCGCATGGTCACACGCTTCGACAACCTCAAACGCGGCGTGCGCTATGTGCTGGCCGCGCCGCCGCCGTGCGTCGTGCGCGACCTCGCACGCGTTGCGACCGATTGCGCCGACACGTCATGATACGATGCGCATTCCAGACGAACGACACGGCCATCACCGCAAAGCGCGCAGCTTCTGCGGACGCGCCCGCGCGCCTACGCGAGCTTGCGCAGCTCTGCGGCCAGGTCGGTCTTCTCCCACGAGAAGCCGCCGTCGGCGTCTGGCGTGCGGCCGAAGTGGCCGTAGGCGGAGGTGCGGGCGTAGATCGCGCGGTTGAGTTTCAGGTGCTCGCGGATCGCGCGGGGCGTGCAGCCGCCGAGCATGTCGGGCAGGATCGATTCCAGCTTGGCCGGATCGATCGTGTCGGCGCCGTGCAGGTCGACGTAGAACGACAGCGGCCGCGCCACGCCGATCGCGTAGCTGATCTGGATCGTGCACTGGTCGGCGAGGCCCGCCGCGACAACGTTCTTGGCGAGATACCGGCACGCATACGCGGCGCTGCGATCCACCTTCGTGGGATCCTTGCCGGAGAACGCGCCGCCGCCGTGGGGGGCCGCGCCGCCGTAGGTGTCGACGATGATCTTGCGGCCGGTCAGCCCCGTATCGCCGTCCGGCCCGCCGATGACGAAGTTGCCGGTCGGGTTGACGTGGAACATCGTCTTCGCATCGACGAGGCCCGCCGGGAAAACGCCCTTGATGTACGGCATGCAGATGTCGGCCACATCTTTCGGCGTCAGGCCCTCGGCGTGCTGCGTGGAAAGCACGATCTCGAGCGCACGCACCGGCTTGCCGTTTTCGTACTGCAGCGTGACCTGGCTCTTGGCGTCCGGTTCGAGCTTGGACTCCTTGCCCGAATGGCGCGCCTCGGCGAGCACCTTCAGGATGTTGTGCGAATACTGCAGCGTCGCCGGCATCAGCTCCGGCGTTTCGTTCGTGGCGTAGCCGAACATGATGCCCTGATCGCCGGCGCCCTCGTCCTTGTTGGAGGACGAATCGACGCCCATGGCGATGTCGGCGGACTGCGCGTGCAGGTGGCATTCGTAGTGCGCGGTGGCCCAGTGGAAGCCCTGCTGGTGATAGCCGATGTCCTTGACGGCGGCGCGGACCTTGTCCTCCAGCCCGTCGATCACGCCCTTGATGCGGTCGTCGCCCGTCCGCACTTCACCGGCCAGGATGATCCGCTGCGTCGTGACCAGCGTTTCGCACGCCACGCGCGCGACCGGGTCACCTTCGAGAAACGCGTCGACCACGGTGTCGGAGATGCGGTCGGCGACCTTGTCGGGGTGACCTTCAGAAACGCTTTCGCTGGTGAAGACATAGGACTGGCGGCGCACGGGATGGTCTCCATCAGACGGTACGGGAGATATAAAGACTTCCTTATATCTTCAACTCAGACCCCGGCAAGGCGGCGGCCTGTCACTGGGCAAAGCGGCGTGTCAGGCCGGGTTTTCGGCCTCGTCATCGTCGTCCTCGGCCATGACGCGAACGAGTTCGACCACGCGGCGGCGCAGCCTCGGGTTCCTGATCGTACCGAAGATCTGCAGCAAGCGCTGGCCTTCGGGCGTCGCCATCATGTCGTAGACGAGGTCGGGCGCGCCTTCCTCCGCGACGCCGCGACCGTCCACGGCGAGGCCCTCGTAGAAATACTGCACCGGCACGCCCAGCGCTTTGGACATCTCCCACAGGCGGCTCGCGGCGATGCGGTTCACGCCGTTCTCGTACTTCTGGATCTGCTGGAACGTGACGCCGACGAGGTCGGCCAGCTTCTCCTGGGACAGATCCACTTCCAGCCGCCGGCCCTTGACCCGCTTGCCGATCCGCTCGTCCACGGAGTTGGCGAGGCGTTCGTCGCTCATGACCGGAAACCTCGCGCCGGGGCGCCGGGCGGCGCGAAACGGAGCAACGCGATGAGCACGATCAGCAGTGGCGTCAACAGAAACCCGTACCGGGCGTTGATCGTCTCAGGCTGCGCAGGCGGCAGCGCCGCCTCCACCGCGCCGCCCTTGCGGCCAACGGAAACCACCTTGCGACCGTACGAGTCGGTGATCGAGGAGATGCCGCCCGACGCCGCCCGCGCCATCGGCAGGCCCTCCTCGATCGCGCGATAGCGGGACTGGTTGTCGTTCTGCCACGGCCCCGCGCCGTCGCCATACCAGGCATCGATCGACATGTTGACCAGCCACCCGGGTCGCTCGGCGCCGCGGGGGATGAGGCCCGGAAAGATCGACTCGTAGCAGATCAGGATCAGCGCGGTGTCGGCCCCCGGAACCACAACCCGGGTCGGCGGTTCGCCCGCCGTGAAGCCGTTGCCGATCTGCTGCAGCGTCGGGATATTCAGCCACGAGATGAGATCGAACAGCGGAATGAACTCGCCGAACGGCGTCAGCCGGTTCTTGTCATGCCACTGCATCAGATTGGTGTGGCCATCGACGGCGTCGAGCACGAAGCCGGTGTTGAAGAACTTCACCGGCGCGCCCCTGTCGTCGCGCTCGATCCGCGTGGCGCCCATGATCAGCACGCGATCACCCAACGTGGCGCCGATGGCGTCCATCATGTCGGGATTTTCTAGCAGCACCGGCATCGCGGGATAGCGCGCAGGAATGGCGCCCTCCGGCCAGATGACGATCTCGGATTCCGTGGTCCCCGGCTTGCCAGTGAGGTCGAGATACTTCTCGAACACCTCCCACTCGCGGCCCGGTTCCCACTTGTCGCGCTGCGAATATCCGGGATCGACCACCCGCACGACAGGGCCTGCGCCACGCTCCGATGCCGGTCCTGCTGCGTCGAGCCGCTGCTGGCCCGCGCCCCATGTGAGGCCAAGCATCAGCGCGCCCGCGAGCGCCGGCGCCGCGCGCGCGGCCCATCCGCGATGAGAATCCGCGAACGTCGCCGGCGCCATGGCGATCAGCAGCGTGAGCGCCGTCAGCCCATAGATGCCGACGAACGCGGCCACCTGCGAAATCGCGCTTCCGGCGTCCCATGTGTACCCCGCGAGATTCCATGGAAAGCCGCCGAACATATGCCCGCGCAGAAGCTCCGCGCAGATCAACGCCGTCGCCAGTACTGGCAAACGCCGCGCATCGTTGGTCCACAGCAACGTCGCGAGCGCACATCCGACACCCCAGAACAGCGCAAGCAATGCCGGCAGCGACAACACGCCGAGCGGCATGAATGCCAACGCGCCATCGACTTGCGTGAACGCAGCGCCGACCCAGTATGTGCCCGACAGAAAATGCCCGAATGCAAATGACCACCCGCGCGCGAACGCCGTGCGCATGGGCCGGTGGCGCCGCGTCGCGCTGTCGATCAGCCAGACAAGCACGCACATGCCGAGCGACAAGGCCGGCAGAGCGTAGATCGCGCGGACCCACGACCACTGCGGCGGCAGATCAAAGTAGGTAAACGCGAGCGCTGCCAGCGCCCCCGCCGCAATCGCCACGACGTGGATGCGCCAGACCGGCATGTCATCGAGCCATGCCTGAATGCCTTGCGCGCCCGCCGCGATGTCCTCGCCCACCCTCAACCGACGGTCTCCTCGCGCGGCGCCTGCGGCGCCGGCTTGATGCGCAGGCGCTTTACGCGGCGCGGATCTGCGTCGAGCACTTCGAAGTCGAACCCCGCCGGATGGTGCAGCACTTCCCCGCGCTGTGGCACGCGCGACGCCAGTGCCGCTGCAAGACCCGCGACCGTCTCCACGTCATCCTCGTGATCGACCAGCTCCAGCTTGGCGCCGATCTTTGCTTCCACCTGCTCGACGCTGACGCGGCCATCGACTTCGTAAACGCCGCCGGGGCGCACCAGAATCCGGTCTGAATCATCGATGTCGTGCTCGTCCTCGATGTCGCCGACGATTTGCTCCACGATATCCTCAATGGAAACGAGACCGTCAGTGCCGCCGTATTCGTCGATCACCAGAGCCAAGTGGATGCGCCGCGACTTCATGGTCAGCAGCAGCGCCGGCAACGATGTGGACGGCGGCACGAACAGGATGTCGCGCTTGATACGTGCGAGGATGCGGTCAGCAAACTTGCCCGACGCGATGCCGTCCGCGTTGGGCGCAAGCAAAGCCATCACTTCCTTGACGTGCACGAAGCCGATGGGGTCATCGAGCGTTTCGCGATAGATCGGCAAGCGGGAGTGCTGCGAATCCGCAAACAGGCGCGCAGTTTCACCCAGCGTGGCAGATGCCTCGATGGCTACGATGTCCGCGCGTGGAGTCATCACCTCCCCGGCGCGAAGCTTTTCGTTGAAGCGCGCGGCTGCAATGACCATCGTGCGTTGCGCAGCATCGAGTGACTCGCGACGGCCCTCATTGTGATCCAGTGCCTCGGCGACGTCATCGAGCACGCCCGAGTTGCGGTTGCGGCGCAGGAAGCGGTCGAGCAACTGCCTCAGACGCGCACTTGTGCCGGCGTCAGTGGAATCCGGTGTATCGGTCATGATCCGTGACCGTAGGGATCGGGCAAACCGAGCGAGGCGAGAATGACGCGCTCTCGTGCCTCCATTTTCTCGGCCGCCTCATCCCCGTCGTGTTCGTGACCAAGCAAGTGCAGGAAGCCATGTGCGATCATGTGAGACGTGTGCGCCTTTATGGTCTTGCCTTGCGCGGCCGCCTCGGCAGTCAGCGTCTCCAGCGCAAGCGCGATGTCGCCCAGCATGCCGAACCCTGCGGGTGCCGGGAACGACAGCACGTTGGTCGCCGCATCCTTGCCGCGCCAGGTGCGGTTGAGCGTCCGCACCGCCGTGTCATCACCGAACAGCACCGACACCGCGCCAAGCGCGGTCTCCCCCGCCGCTGCGGCTCGTACGACGCGCAGCGCCAGCACATCCGGCGCTTCGCCCAGCGCGTCTTCCCAACCGTCTGCCTCCACGACAGCTTCGATTTCAAGCATGCCCATCATGTGGACTGCCTTCGTCGCTTTTCGTCGTCGTCGTAGGCCTCCACGATTTCGGCGACGAGGTCATGGCGCATCACGTCTTGCGACGTGAAGCGCACCACTTCCACCCGCTTCATGCGGTTGAGGATCGACAGCGCGTGTTCGAGCCCGGAATTGCTCGCGCTCGGCAAGTCGATCTGGGAGGGATCGCCGGTTACCACCATCTGCGAGCCCTGCCCCAGACGGGTAAGGATCATCTTCATCTGCTGGATCGTGGCGTTCTGCGCTTCGTCGACGATGACGAACGCGTTGGTTAGCGTGCGCCCACGCATGAACGCGATGGGCGCCACCTCAATCTTGTTCTGCTCGCGCCGCGCCTTCAGCTCGTCGTCGCGCATCTGGCTGCGGAACGCGTCCCAGATCGGCTGCAGGTAGGGATCTACCTTTTCCTCCATCGCGCCGGGCAGGAAGCCGAGCCGTTCGCCCGCTTCTACGGCGGGACGCGTGACCACGATCCGGTCCACCAGGCTGTTGCGCATAGCCTCCACGGCGGCCGTCACGGCGAGGAACGTCTTGCCGGTGCCGGCAGGGCCGACGCCGAACACCAGCGGCTTGCTTTCACTGCGCATCGCTTCGACATACCGCTGCTGACGTGGAGTCTGTAGCGTGAACGTGCCCAGCGTCGGCAGATCCTTCAGCTCGATGACACCGTCTTCGCCAGGCGACGAGAAGCTGATCGCGGCGCGCACTTCCGCCTCGCGCAGTTTCTTCTTGAGATCGAAGTGACGCATCAGCGTCAGAAAGATGCCCTCCGCGCGCGCCAGTTCGCCGGCGTCATTGGACTCCAGCGTCACCTCGTTGCCCGTGACACGCACGTCGACCGTGTACGCCTCGCCGACACGGAAGGCGTCGTGGATCAGCGCGACGTGACGATGCAGCGGCCCGAACAGCGCCTTCGCCGCGGCCGAGTCCGGAATGGAGATGGTGCGTTTCAAATGGCCTCCAGCACCGGCGCGGCACGTACGCCGGACAAGCTGTTCTGTGTTGCGTCCGCGATCTCCACGTCGACCACGCGGCCGACGAGATCGGACGATCCGAGGAAGTGGACGCCCTGCAGATAGGGGCTGCGGCCGTGCATCTGTCCTGCCCGGCGACCGGCGCCCGTTACCAGCACAGGCAGCGTGCGGCCAACCTGCGCGGCATTGAACGCCGTCTGTTGCGCGCCGATCAACGCTTGCAACCGGGCGAGTCGGTCGCTGGCGACGGCGTCGTCGACCTGTCCATGCATGACGGCGGCTGGCGTGCCGGGACGGCGCGAATACTTGAACGAATAGGCCGCCGAAATTTCCGCCGCCCGCGCCAGCGCCAGCGTCTCCTCGAAATCCTGTTCCCGCTCACCGGGAAAGCCAACGATGAAATCGCTCGACAGCGCGATGTCCGGCCTGGCCGCGCGCAGCTTTGCGACGATCGCGAGATAGTCCTCCGCCGTGTGCTTGCGGTTCATCGCCTTCAGGATGCGCGAGGAGCCCGACTGCACCGGCAGGTGCAGGTACGGCATCACCTTCGGCTCAAGCCCATGCAGGTCGATCAGATCGTCCGTCATCTCGACGGGATGGCTTGTGGTGTAGCGCAGCCGCACGACTCCCTCGACGCGCGCCAGCGTGCGCAGCAAACCGGAGAAGCGCGCCTCCGCGCCGTCGCCGCCCACGCCGTGCCATGCGTTGACGTTCTGACCGAGCAGCGTGATCTCGCGCACGCCCTGCGCCACCAACGTGCGCACGTCGGCGACGATGTCTTTCTCCGGTCGTGAATACTCAGCGCCACGTGTGTAGGGCACCACGCAGAACGTGCAGAACTTGTCGCAGCCTTCCTGGACAGCAACGAACGCCGAAACGCCAGTGGCGGTCGGCGCCGGCAACGCGTCGAACTTGGCCTGCGGTTCGAAGGCGCCGGCGAAGCGTTCACCCGTGGTGCGCGCGATCAGTTCCGGAAGCCGGTGGTAAGACTGCGGGCCGACCACGAAATCCACCGTCGGCGCGCGGCGCCGGATCTCTTCGCCCTCGGCCTGCGCGACGCAGCCGGCGACGACAATCGTGGTGTCCGCCCCCTCCTCCGTACGCCGCTCCTTGTGCGCGCGCAGGCGGCCGAGTTCGGAATAGACCTTCTCAGTGGCTTTCTCGCGGATGTGGCAGGTGTTCAGGATCACCAGATCGGCGTCATCGGGTGCGTCCGCCAGCGCGTAGCCGTGCGGCGCGAGCACGTCGGCCATCCTGTCGGAATCGTAGACGTTCGCCTGGCAGCCGTAGGTCTGGATAAACAGGCGCTTCGGCAAAGGCCGATCCGGCGCCGGGCGCTGGGGCGCGTTCGTCATGCGGGCCGCCAATAAATCCCTTCTCCGGGCCGGACCGTCGAGCGGGTCCACCGGCAAGGGCGCTATATGCCCGCGACGGGGCCTTCGGGCAAGGAGAGCCGGGCTTCAGGACCGTCTCAGGATTTCGATTTAGCGTCCTCGATCGGGGTCCCGTAGAGCTCCAGCTTGTGGCCGACGAGCTTGTAGCCGAGCCGGCGGGCGATGGCCTCCTGCAACTGCTCGATCTCGTCGTCCATGAACTCCAGCACCTTGCCGCTCTTCACGTCGATCAGATGGTCGTGATGCTCGGTGGGGGCCTCTTCGTAGCGCGAGCGACCATCCTGGAAATCATGCCGCTGGATGATGCCGGCTTCCTCGAACAGCCGGACCGTGCGGTAGACTGTGGCGATGGAGATGTGGGAATCGATCGCCACGGCGCGGCGATGCAGTTCCTCCACATCGGGGTGATCCTTCGCCATCGACAGCACGCGCGCGATCACGCGGCGCTGATCGGTCATGCGCATGCCCTTTTCGGCGCAGAGCTGTTCAATGCGGTCCATGCCGGGCTCCTTCCGGAACGGGATATGCGGCGTCACGCCGCTCATGTCTAGGCAAGGGTCCGTGACAGGAGAAGCGCGTCCGCGCCATCGGGATAGTAGCGCGCGCGCCGTCCGGTTTCGAGGAAGCCGGCAACAGCGTAGAATTTTCGTGCGCCCGCGTTGTTCGACGCCACTTCCAGATGCAACCGCGTAGCGCCCTGCGCACGCACGCAGCCGATGGCGGCATCGACCAGCGACCGCCCGATTCCGTATCGTCGCGCAGCGACGGCGACTGCAAGAGTGAGGATTTCCGCCTCATCCACAGCGGTGCGGGCGATGACCAGGCCGGTCATGGCGCCTGCGACAGCAACAAGCGCCGACGTGCCGGGCGTTTCCATCAGGTCCGCAATCGATGAGGCGTCCCAGCCCGGCGGCAACGCGCCAGCGTGCAGCGCCGCCATCGCAGCGCAATCATCCGACGTCGCGACGCGGATCAGATCACCTGCTCCACGGATCGCACTTCCGGCACATAGTGACGCAGCATGTTCTCGATCCCCTGCTTCAGCGTCATGGTCGAACTCGGACAGCCCGCGCATGCGCCGCGCATGTGCAGCCGCACGAGACCGCGATCGTGCTCCCAGGAGTGGAACGTGATGTCGCCGCCGTCCTGCGCCACCGCCGGACGCACTCGCGTGTCGATCAGCTCCTTGAGCTGCTGGACGATCTCTGCGGCGTCACCTTCATAGATGGTGTCGTCATGCTGGGCGGGGGCCGGCTCATGAGCATCGAGCAGCACCGGCCGACCGGCCACGAAATGCTCCATGATCGCGCCCAGGACGAACGGCTTGAGATGCGCCCAGTCCTCTTCGGCTGTCTTGGTGACGGACACGAAGTCCTCGCCGAAGAACACCCGGGTCACGCCCTCGATGGCGAAGATCGCCTCCGCCAACGGCGAGGCGTGTGCTGCGTGAGCATCGGCGAAGTCGCGCGTTGCGGCGGCGCCCAGAACGTCTCGACCGGGCAGGAACTTGAGCGTTTGCGGGTTAGGCGTGGATTCAGTCTGGATGAACACGGACGCGGCCCTTCTGGAATACCTGAGTAGTGCACTTGGGATTTCCCAACCCGCGGGTCAAGCGTCCGGCAACCCGGGATCGGGAACCGCCAGGGCGCGGGCGTCCTCGCGGCTGAGCGAGCCGGGCACGATCAGCACCGGCAGCGCCCGTGCGCCAAACCCCTGCCCTTTGGCGACGGAGGTGACCAGCGGTCCCGGCCCGTCACGCCCGACACCGGCGGCCAGCACGACAATGCGGATATCCAGATCCTCATCGATGAACCGGCGCAGCTCGGATCTCGTCTCCCCTTCGCGGATGACGATCTCAGGTTGCACGCCGGTTTCGGCCCAAGTCTCGGCGGCCAGCCGTTCCGCCTGCGCTTCGGCCGCCTCCAGCGCTTCGGCCCGCATTTCCTCGCCGACGCTGACCCAGTGGGCATTGTCGGTCACAGTGTCGACGATCCGCAGGATGACGAGCGCGCCGGTGGTCACCTTCACCCGATGCGCGGCGTAAGCGAGCGCCGCAGGAAACTCCGCGCTGTCGTCGGCGATGACGAGATACTTGAAGCGGCGTTCCGGCATGGCGGGGATGCTGTCCCGAAACGCGGGCCCCGGCAAGCGGCGCTAGCGATCGTGGTGTTCCAGCGCGGACGCCAGCGCCCGTGCGCCGGCCGCAGCGCGGGCAAAATCCGCCGCCGCATCCGCCACATGCGCGGGCGCCCAGGGCGAGGACGGGTCGCCATTGAACAGGAAGAGCGGCTGGCGCTCGGCGATCCGTTGCAAGGCCTCTACCGGAATTGTCGCCTCCACGGTCATCGCATCGGCGAGGTCCGGCGCATCCAATAGAGCAGCGCGGGTGAGCATGAGCCAGCCATAGGCGACGCCGCGCGCCTGATACATGCGCGCCTCCGTGGCGGGCTCGGCCAGCCCGGTCGGCGCGGCTACGAGGGTGGTGAGCGCGCGCGCCTCCCCTTCGCACGCGTCGGCTGCGGCGCGCATCAAGGCCGCCAGCGCAGGTGCGCCGGTATCAAGCCGAGCCTGCTTGCGTACGATCCGCGCATTCAGACGCAGCAAAGCGTCGCGCGCGACGATCCGTTCGGACTCGGCGACCTGCGCGCCGCCGGAGAGGGCGAGGCGAGCATCGACGAGCGCCGGGTCCGCGCGTCCGCGCGGCGCGGCCGCCAGCGCAATGAACCGCGCGGCCACCTGTACGGCGCCGTCCCGAACCCGACGCTCGCGCATCTCCCGGCCGCTGGGGACGAACAGGAGATCATCGGCCACGCCCCGCGCGCTGTCGGCGCCGAGAGCGAGCAGCGCCGCCGCCGCCGCCACGACATGAGACTCGCCCTCCTCCGCCGCAGGCATCGCCGTGAGATCGAGCCCGACACGGCTGTTGATCGCGACGAGCGCGCCATAGCCCACGCCCAGCACCGCGAGGGTGAGCAGAAAGGCAATGACGGTGCGCGCCGCCCGCCGTGGTCCCTTGGCGCCCGGTTGTAGGGGCGCCCTCACCACAACCGGCGGCGCGCGCGGTTCGATACTGACAATGGGATCATTGTCCGCCGGTCGGTGGATCCACCGGCGAACGCGCCAGGACAGGCGGCGAAGGAGTTGGTCGAACTGCACGCTTGTCGACGCCTTCAGGCCTCGCACCGCGCGTGCGGTGCGGCTCGTGCCGCGGCGATCTGCGGTGGGGGCTGAATCACGGACACGGACGCCTGCTCTAGCCTGCGTCGACAGTCGGTCAAAGCGCTGGCGTCATGGCGTGGGCGGAGAAGGCCTGCGGCGGGGAACGCCAGAAGCGTCGCCCCGCCGCCGCATGCGAGCCCCACCCGCCTGCCGGTCTTGCCACCGGGCACGGTAAAAGGGGACTTTTCACGCCGTCGCTAGGGGCAAGATTGCCCATACGTAGGGTCAAGCTGCTCTCGCCTAAGCTAAATTGCTTATCCGCAGGGGCAACACGTCCGCCATAACTAGAGCTTCCCGGCTTGAGTGATCTTGCGCAGCAGCTCCGCCACGGTCTTGACGGCCATCCGGTGCTTGGCGGCCGCGATCTGATTGTAGACGGTGCTTGGACTCAGCCTGAGCGCGTGGGCGGTCTGTTTCAGGTTGAGCCCGCGGGCCAGCAATCTGACGATTTCCATCTGCGCGGGCGTGATCGGCGCGAGCGGCGGGGCCAGATCATCAGGCTCCCGGAGTTCAAGCGCCTTCAGCAAGTACCGTTCGGACGCGAAACGTGCGGCGTCCGCGATCTCCCAGTGGGGCTCCGCGTGCGGCCCCGTCAGCGCACACACCCAGACAGACTGGTTGGCCATCCGGATCGGCGCCGAAAGCCCCTCACCGACCCCGAACTCCCGCGACTCGTCAAACAGCCGGCGCTCTTCCGACGACAAGCGCGCGGCGCGGGAAAAGGATGTCCACCAGATCGCTTCGTTCGACTGCATCAACGTGCGCAGAGCCGCATCGTGTCGTGAGTAGTTCTGCTCACGGTACCGCACGCTCCACTCACGGCTCGGCCGGCCGAACACGATTTCGAACGGGCGCACTGGACTCATGGATGGCGAGCCGATCGGCATCGCCGTCCATCGATCAAAACCCCATCCCTGGATGAGTTTCGCGAACGTGTTGTCGAGTTCGGGCATGGAAGAGACAGCCCGCGCCGACGCCAGAAATGTGAAGAGTTCGTCCGAGAAACTCGACATGCTTCACCATCAATCCCAAGCAAGAATGACCATCATCGCGTCGCGAAAGGCGAGCGGAATCGACTGTTGAGAATGTTTCTCAGCGCCACAGGCCGACGATCCTGCGCACATCGTCCATGATTGGCGCTGCAATGGCGTGCGCACGCGCAGAGCCATTGCGCAGTGCGACATCGATCGTCCCCGGATCCGCCAGCAACCGCCGCATCTCACCGGCAATCGGCGCCAGTTTTTCCGTGGCGAGGTCCGCTAGCGCCGGCTTGAAAACGCCGAAGCCCTTCCCGCCCCAATCTCGCAGAACCTCCGCCGCGCTCTCACCGGCCAGCGCACCATAGATGCCGACGAGATTCTCTACCTCGGGCCGGCCTTCCATATCTTCCACGCGTTCCGGCAGCGGCAGGGAGTCCGTCGTCGCGCGCCTGAACTTGTTGGATATCGCATCGGCGTCGTCGGTGAGATTGATACGACTCATGTCCGACGGGTCGGACTTCGACATCTTCTTCTTGCCGTCGCGCAACGACATGATCCGCGCGCCGGGGCCCTGGATTAACGGCTCCGGCAGCGGGAAGAAACCCGGTGCGTTGAAGTCGTTGTTGAACTTTGCGGCGATGTCGCGACTGAGTTCCAGGTGCTGCTTCTGATCTTCGCCGACCGGCACGTGTGTACCCTTGTAGGCAAGGATGTCGGCGGCTTGCAGAACCGGATAGTCAAATAGGCCCACCGACATGCGCTCGGCGTTCTTGCCGGCCTTGTCCTTGAATTGCGTCATCCGCTGCAGCCAGCCCATCCGCGCCACGCAGTTGAAGATCCAGCCGAGCTCGACGTGCGCCGGCACGGACGATTGCACGAAGATGACGCTCTTGGCGGGATCGACACCGGCGGCGATGTAGGCGGCCGCGACTTCGCGGCACTGCTGCGCCAACACGCCGGGATCGTGATCGACGGTGATCGCGTGCAAATCGACGATGCAGTAGAGGCACTCGTCTTCATCCTGCAGACGGACGAACTTCACCAACGCGCCGTCGAAGCGCGACCGCGCCGCTGCC
>JANNVF010000409.1:0-5534 GCA_031414315.1 Hyphomonadaceae bacterium
GTCGCGGGGCGGCCCGGGCGCTTGACCCAGACATTCTTCGGCAACGCGACGTCGGCATCCTTCAGATCGACACGCACGGTCGCGGTCGCGATGTCCATGCCGCGCCCGTCGCCGCGCAACTGCACACCCACCGGGCCACGCGCGTACTGCGCCACGCCGATGCCCATGCGCTCCAGATCCTGCGCGTCGAAGCGGCCATCGATGACGAAGCGCGAGGGCGGCCCGGTGCGGTTCTGGAAGTTTTCCGTCCACGTCAGGTTGGCCTGGCTGCGGTTGATGGTCAGCGGCCCGGAGAAGGTCATCGCCCGCTGGTCGCCGACCGCGCGCATGCGCCAGTCGGAGATGGTGTACTTGCCATCGCGCGCGATCCCGCCGGCGTTTTCGAGCTTGGCGTCGACGTTGAAGGTGAGCGCGCCCTCGG
The DNA here is from genome assembly GCA_031414315.1 of Hyphomonadaceae bacterium. GTDB lineage: Bacteria > Pseudomonadota > Alphaproteobacteria > Caulobacterales > Aquidulcibacteraceae > VFBF01. Next base: position 422 of record JANNVF010000409.1, read on the forward strand.
GAACATTGGTGAGCAATGGGCGGCGCACGGCGAAATCCGCCACGCCACGGCCGACAACCGTGGCCTTCTGTACCGGGAAGCTTTCGGCAAGGCCCTTGATCGGCATCTGGTGGATAAGATCCACCATCGCGCGCGCGTCGCCTTCGGCGTGGCCTGAAAACGTGGCGACAGCGCCTTTAGGCACGAGACGCGGCAACTCCACACGCCCCTGGCTCACCGCCAGCGTGCCGACGCGACCGCTGGTGGCGGTCAGATCGAAGCGGTTGCCTTTCAGTTCGGCGTGGCCGCGCGCTTCAGTGATCGGCGTCATGCCTTCGAGATACAGAACCTGCGCGCCGTCGTAGTCGAGCGTCATCGAAAGCGAGTCGTTCGGCAGTTCGCCCGCCGCCATGATCGCTGGCGTGATGTCGGCGCGCATCGCTGCATTGGTGATACGCCCTGCCACGAGGCCGGTCTCCAGCCAGCTGCGCGCGCCTTCGGCCAGCTTTACCGGCCAGAGCGTCAGCAACGTCCGCGCGTTCAGTGCGCCGGCGATGTCGCCGCGCATGGCGATGCCCGGACGGATCACGCCATGCCCGTCATTGGCCCAGTAGATGCGTCCGGCGAGAGCGAGCTTCGCGGTGTCTATGGTGGCGGCAATCTCGTCAAAAGTGATCGAAGCATCGCGCGGCGCGATCTGTCCCCTTACCGAAACGCTGCGCAGGGCCACCGGGCGGGCGAAAATACCGGCGGAGTCTATGTTCACCGATGGCAGCGCCAGATCGAACCGCGCCGGCGCGGTGGCGTCGGCGCCGAGGAACGCGGACGCCTTCTGGATGGCGATGTGACCCTGAATACGCGTGCGCCCGCCATCGACGGCGATCTCGTCGATGTTGAGGACGTCGCTGGCGAGATCATAGGCGCCGCGCACCCGCCCGCCAGAGATATCCATCTTGCCACCGGCGATCGCCAGCGTGCCGCGCCCTACGCTGACGTCGCCATTGATCAGCGTGACTCCGATCTTGCGGTCGAGGCCAACGGTGATCGCGGCGGTAATCGGCGCCTGCAGGCCGGCCATGGGGCCGAGCGCGGCTTCTGGAATCAGCGCGGACGGCTGCACGCCTGTGGCGGTGAGCGCGATCGTTGCCTTGGCGAAGGCGGTATCGGTGCGGACGCTGAGGGTCGCGGGCGCCCGGCCGCGTCGGCCCTGGAAGTCCGCCCTGGCGTTGAGCGAGAGGCCCGCGCCGCTACGCTCCAGATCGATCTGCGCGGACTCCGCGCGCCAGATGCTGTCGCGCTTCTCGTCGACCATGATCAGCCGGACGTGTTCGACCCGCACCGACTTCAGCGCGCCGCCGAAGCCAACCGGTCGGAAAATCGAGCCCAGCCCGTCGAGGATGCGGTTGACCCGCTGGGTGGCAGTCTCGTTCGGCGGCGGCGGCGGGACGACAAAGTCCGGCGGCGAGCCGGGCGGGCCGAACGCAATGCCCGCCGAGCCGTCGGCGGCCAGGGTTACGGTCAGATCGGCGCCGTCGAAGTTGGCGCGCTCCACGGCGAGGCGCCCGATGGCCAGCGCACGGAGACTGAGGCCGATGTCCACCGCGCGGCTCTCGGTCAGGATCTGGCCGTCGGCGCTCATCGCCTTGACGCCGCGCGCCTTCAGCTCGAGGCCGTTGTTGGCGTCCGACCAGGCCAGCTCCACCCGATCGATCTTGACCGGCCGCCCGCCGCGGGCCGCGGAGAGCTGCATCTCCACCTGCCGCTTGATCGGCACCAGTTCGACAGGCCCCTGCGACAGCCGCCACGCGGCAAACGCCACGCCGAACCCGAGGGTGACCAGGGTTCCGACGAGGATTTCGAACAGGATCAGCGACGAGCGGCGGATCATGGACGCCGACCCCGCCCGCACGTACCCCGTTCGGCGCACGCCCGCAGCGCGGCAGGGCCGAGCGCCCGGTCACGCGTGGCGGCGCCGCACAGGAGAGCAATGGTCATGAAGGGCGAACCAATTCCGGCGGACCTTAGCCCAGGCGACATCGCCCCTGCATTCTCGCTGCCAACGGCCGGGGGCGGACACGTCAAGCTGCGCGACCTCAAGGGCAAAGTCGTCGTGCTGTTCTTCTATCCAAAGGATGACACCTCTGCTTGTACGCTGGAAGCTCTAAGCTTCACTGAAAAAGCAGCCGAATTCACAGCCCTGGGCGCGGTCGTCATCGGGGTTTCGCGGGATTCCGTCAAAAGCCACGACAAGTTCCAAGCCAAACACACCCTCCGTGTCGTCCTCGCTTCGGACGAAGATGGGGCGGTTTGTGGTCAATACGGCGTCTGGCGGGAGAAAAGCATGTATGGCCGGAAATACATGGGAATCGAGCGCTCGACCTTCCTCATTAACCAGAAAGGCAAGATCGTTAAGACATGGAGAAAGGTTAAGGTCGCCGGCCATGTGGACGATATCTTGGCATCAACCCGGGAAATCTAGGGTAAACACATGTTGCTCACGGGGCGAGCACTTGGCTCATTTCTCGCACTTAAGGGAATGCTGATGTAAAAATTCCCGTAACGGGGCGCCCAAGGCTGTTGCCAAGCAGAGGCACTTTGAGCGATATCGTACTGACGGGTTTACTCAAATGCGATCGTTGCGAGCGGTCGTGCAGAGTTAAGAGCGGGCGGTCTAGATAATGAGCCAGTTCCCATACCGCGCGAAGGCCTTGTTCGATAAGGTTTTCCCGGAGCGGCAGATTTACCATCGGAGCGGCGGAACCGTCCGCTACGTCTCGCTCAGACCATCCCATCAGGCATTGATCGCGCTGGCCGGCATCGGCATCGCGGGTTGGTGCGCCTACGCGTCGGTGAACGTCATGATGCGTGGACAGGTGATGTCCGCGCAGGAGACCGAAGTCGAGCGGATGGAGGCCAAGTACAAGCGCTGGCTCGCCGAATCCCGCGCCCGTGAATTCGCTGCTGAATCGCAGCTCAAGGAACGTACCGCCCAGTTCGAGAAGGCCACCGTCGAGTTCGAGCGTCGCCACGAGACGCTGAAGATGCTGCTCGACTACGCCGGCGGCTCCGCGATCTCGGCCTCCGCCCGCCCGATCGAGCGCGACGGCGCCCGCCTCCTGATGCAGGCCTCCATCGAGGAAGCCGAGCCCCGCCAGTCCCGAGAATGGGAAGAGCCTTCGTACCGGGTGCAGACCGTGGGCTTCCGCGCCCGGGTCGAGCGCCTCAAGACCGAACAGACCGCGTTCCTCACCGCTGCTGAAGAAGCGGCCGTCGAGCGCTCCGAGCAGATCCGTGGCGTGCTCCGCATGACCGGCGTCGGCTTCTCCCGCCTGTCGGGCGAGGATGGCGCGCAGGAAATGGGCGGCCCGCTCGTCCCGCTCGATCTCTCCGGCGTGCTCGGCGAAGGCGAAGTGGATCCCGCGTTCCAGCGCCGCGTGCAGCAGGTCGCGGCCCGGGTTGAAGAAGCCCGACGCCTCGACGGCATCGCCAACGCCACCCCGCTCGCCCCGCCGGTCGGCGTCGATCATCGCGAAACCTCGGGTTTCGGCCCGCGCATGGACCCCTTCAACGGGCGCCCCGCCTTCCACGCCGGCCTCGACCTCGCCGCGTTCGAACGCGCGCCCGTGGTGGCCACGTCACCGGGCGTGGTTTCCTTCGCCGGGACGAAATCTGGCTACGGCTATGTGGTCGAAATCGATCACGGCCACGGCTTTAAGACTCGGTACGGACATTTGCGCGATATTCAGGTCAACCGCGGCGAGCGCGTGGCGATCGGCCAACGGGTCGGCTCCATGGGCTCCACTGGCCGCTCGACCGGTCCTCACCTGCACTACGAGGTCTGGTTCCGGGGCAAGGTCTACGACCCGATCAACTTCTTGAGGGCAGGACGACATGTTCACGAACAAGGGTAGGACTCCGGATACGGTCCCCGCGATCCCGGACAACGGCGCACGCCGCCCGCCCCCGTCCCGTCTCATGACCTCGATCATCGCCAATGGCGTGCGGATGATCGGCACGGTCGAGGCCGAGGGCGCTGAACTCCAGGTCGACGGCGAGATTGACGGCAACGTGCGCGGCGGTTCGCTCACGATCGGCGACACCGGCATGGTCAAAGGCGATATCGTCGCCGAGAACGTGCTCGTGAATGGCCGGGTCGAAGGTTCGGTGCGCGCCCGCAAGGTACAACTGGCCCGCAACGCCCATGTGCTGGGTGACATCACCCACCAGTCCCTGTCGGTCGAGATGGGCGCGGTCTTCGAAGGCCAGTGCCGCTACCTGCAGGATCCGCTGAATCCTTCCGCCGGCGTCGGCACCCCCGTCGCCCCGCAGATTTCGGCTCCGGCGCCCGCCGCCGCGCCGTCGAACGACACCGCCAACGGCTTCTACGACCAGCCCAGCGACCGCATGGTCAGCGGCGTGGTGGTCACCGGCGCCCAGAACTAGATCTGGCGATCCAACCCATTTGAAAAGGCCGGCGGAGACGCCGGCCTTTTTGTTTTCAAAACTCCCACACCTTTGTCACGCCCAGGTCAGCGCGTTGCCTCAGGAACTGGACGACGATACCTTCGGCGCAAGACGCCGGGGGGCCGGTGTCTTGCGGACAGGCGCTCCGCATTTGGGATCGCAGCAGGACGGCTGCACGGGGGACAGGCGCGATGCCGACATTCAACGCGACGGGCGGAGCCGATACGCTCACGGGCGGAACCGGCGACGACCTTTTTGTGTTCACGACAAACACTGCCAACCCCGGTGATGTTGTGACCGGTGATTCCGGTTTCGACACGGTGCGCTTCGATGGCGTCGGGTCTTTTCCCACCTGGAATTTTCTATCCGCCTCTCTGTCTGGTATCGAGGCACTGGTATTCAACCCGTCGCTCTCGGGTGCGGACTCGATCCTGTTTTTCCGCGCCGACCAGTTTGGCGCCCCGTTGATATCGAATTCCGTCGCGCTCACCGGCTCGAGTATCATCGCCCGGGATGGTCTGCAGGTTGAACTCGCCGCTCCCGGGACATTTTCAGCCGCAAGCTGGACCTTCACCAATTGGTCCGAGAACGACTACATCCAGATTATTGGCTCGACCGGCGCCGATACCCTGACCGGCGGCTCAATGACATCCCGGCTGCTGGGTGGCGG
>JANNVF010000410.1:0-7410 GCA_031414315.1 Hyphomonadaceae bacterium
CGCCGCGCACCTCGATCCAGAACGCCGTGCGGCGTTGTACGATGAGTTGCTCGCGTTGCCGGGGCAGGCGTGGCTCACCGGCACGGAGCCGGGCTTGTTCGAGGCTTTCGGCGCGCGCGCGCAGATGGTGGCGGTGGGGTAGGGCATGACAACGATCACCGGCGGATGTCTCTGCGGCGCAGTACGGTTCGAGGCGACGTCTTCACCAATCATGGTGGCCTTCTGTCACTGCCGAAGCTGTCGCCGCCACACTGGCGCGCCGGTCGCGGTTTACGTGGACTTCAAGCGGGTCGATGTCCGGTTTGTCGCAGGTGAGCCCACGCGATTTGCGTCCTCCCCGGGCGCCAAGCGGAGCTTTTGCGGCGCCTGCGGATCGACCCTCGCCTTTGAGGGCGAAAACCTCCCCGATGAGGTTCACATCCATCTCGGCGCACTGGATGAACCGGAGAAATTCGTGCCCGCGAAGGCCGACTTTCCGGAGCTGAAACTCCCGTGGCTCTGCGTTGGCGCGCAAGGGGCGGACGCATAGCAGGAATGCTGCGGTTTCGGGTCGGTTTTCCAAGACTTTCAGGCAGTTCTTCCTTACACTGAAAGCTCAGATTTCCAGCGAATCGAATCCCATGACTCCGACATCGGCACAGCCAAAAATGAATGACGACATCGATCCCCCGAAGGCCGTGAACGAGGCCGAATACGGCGCGGATTCCATCAAGGTCCTGAAGGGGCTCGACGCGGTCCGCAAACGCCCCGGCATGTACATCGGCGACACCGATGATGGCTCGGGCCTGCACCACATGATCTACGAAGTCGTCGACAACGCGATCGACGAAGCGCTGGCCGGGCACGCCAAGCACGTGGGCGTGACACTGCACGCCGACGGCACCGTGGAAGTGACCGATGATGGTCGCGGCATCCCGACAGACATGCACGAAGAGGGCGTCTCCGCCGCCGAGGTCATCATGACCCAGTTGCACGCCGGCGGTAAGTTCGACCAGAACTCCTACAAGGTGTCGGGCGGTCTGCACGGCGTCGGCGTCTCCGTCGTCAACGCCTTGAGCGAACACCTCGACCTCACGATCTGGCGTGACGGCAAGGAACACACCATGCGCTTCCGCATGGGTGACGCCGAAGCGCCGCTGCAGGTCGTTGGCGACGCCAACGGTCGCAGAGGAACGGCCGTGCGCTTTCTCGTGAGCCCGGCGATCTTCACCAAGACCGAGTACGACCGCAAAACCATCGAGCACCGCCTGCGCGAGCTTGCGTTCCTGAATTCCGGCGTGCGGATTGTGTTCAAGGACCATCGCGGCCCCGATCTGTTTGAGGAAACGCTGTTCTACGAGGGCGGCGTGCGCGCGTACGTGCAGCACCTCGATCGATCCCGCACCCCGCTGATTCCGGACACCATCTACGTCATCGGTGATCGCGACGGCATCACCGTGGAAGCGTCGCTGCAGTGGAACGACAGCTATCACGAGACGATGCTGTGCTTCACCAACAACATCCCGCAGAAAGACGGCGGCACCCACCTCGCGGGTTTTCGCGGCGCGCTGACGCGGGTGGTGAACGGCTACATGCAAGACAGCGGCATGGCCAAGAAGGAGAAGGTCGACATCACCGGCGATGACGCGCGCGAAGGCTTGACTTGCGTGCTCTCGGTGAAGGTGCCGGACCCGAAATTCTCCAGCCAGACCAAGGAAAAACTCGTCTCCTCCGAAGTGCGTCCCGTCGTGGAAAGCCTTATGAACGAGGCGATCGGGCGCTGGTTCGAGGAAAATCCGGGCCCCGCGAAATCGGTGATGGCCAAGATCGTGGAGGCGGCCGCGGCCCGCGAGGCCGCCCGCAAGGCCCGCGATCTCACCCGCCGCACGACCGCGCTCGACGTGGCGTCACTGCCCGGCAAGCTCGCCGACTGCCAGGAAAAAGACCCCGCGAAATCGGAAATCTTCATCGTCGAAGGGGACTCCGCCGGTGGCTCCGCCAAGCAGGGCCGCTCGCGCGAAACCCAGGCCGTGCTGCCGTTGCGCGGCAAGATCCTCAACGTCGAACGCGCGCGCTTCGACCGCATGCTCGGCTCCGAACAGGTCGGCACGCTCATCACTGCGCTCGGCGCGGGCATCGGCCGCGATGATTTCAACATCGCCAAGCTGCGCTACCACAAGATCATCATCATGACTGACGCCGACGTCGACGGCGCGCACATCCGCACGTTGCTGCTGACGTTCTTTTTCCGGCAGATGCCGGAGTTGCTGGCGCGCGGCCACATCTACATCGCGCAGCCGCCGCTCTACAAAGCCTCGAAAGGCAAGTCCGGCCGCTACCTCAAGGACGAGACCGAGATGCAGGCCTTCCTGGTGGAAGAGGGCACCGACGGCGAGGTGCTGACGCTGTCGAACGGATCGCAACTCGCGGGCGAGGATCTGCGCCGTCTCGTGCGCGAAGCCGCTGCCGTGAAGGCCCACATCGATCGCCTGCATCAGCGCGCCTCCGACACCGTGCTTGAGCAGGCCGCCATCGCCGGCGCGCTCAACTCCGGCGCCACCGACACCGAAGCGCACGCCGCCGCTGACCGCCTCAACCGCCTCGCGGAAGAGGGCGAAGCGACGTGGAGCGGCTTCTTCGATCGCGATCATGCGCTCGTGCTCGAGCGCATCGTGCGCGGCGTCACCGAGCGCACGGTGCTCGACACGCCGCTGCTCAACGCCGCCGATTCACGCCGCCTCGCCGATCGCCACGCGAGCCTGTCCGAGACCTACGCCGCGCCCGCCGAACTGCGCGGCGGCAAGGATGTGATCAGCGTGTACGGGCCGCTCTCGCTTCTGGAAGCCGTCCTCGCGTCGGGCCGAAAAGGCCTGTCGATTCAGCGCTATAAGGGCCTCGGCGAAATGAACGCCGACCAGCTCTGGGAAACCACCCTCGACCCCGAATTCCGCACGCTGCTGCAGGTCAAGGTCGAACACGCCGACGACGCCGACGAAATGTTTTCCAAACTGATGGGCGACATCGTGGAGCCACGGCGCGAGTTCATCCAGGCGAACGCGCTGGATGCGGCGGTGGATGTGTGAGTGACCGTAACGCTCTATCTTGATAGTGCAGATTACAGCCGCCTCTCGGATCCGCGCAACGCTACTGATCCCCGGTTGGAAGACTATCGACGAAGACTCCGTTTGCTCGCAAAACGAGGCGTGGCTATCCCGTTTTCGCTGACGCATCTCGAAGAGCTACTGCGAAATTTCGAAACTCATCCGGATCTAGCTGCAAGGAAAGCTGAACTAATCGAAGAGTTGTCAGGCGGCTTCTGCTTTCCAGATGTTTCAGAGCTTGTCAGTATTGAAGCTGAACAACTGCTCGCGGGTCGCGCTCCTACAATTTTGTTGCGAAAGAACTGGCGGTGGCTGCCTTTCGACAGTCTTGGTCTCCCTGATACTCGCAAAGAATTTCGCGATCAGTACTCGCAGATATCTCAACAGTTTGCGATGAATCGCAAAGCTCGACGTGCTGCAGGCGTCGATATGGGAGGCGTCGCGGAGCAACTCTCCAAAAGGTTCGCGAGCGATGCGTTAGAGAACGAACTTGGAGTGTCTGACGGGAGACTTGAGCGCGCACTTCGTGCGTACGTTCGAGGGAGTTCTGGTCGCCGGGCGCTTGAGCAAGAGTTTATTCGCGCGCTTGGTCGCCCAACTAGCTTTTTGAAATTCTATGCAGACAAAATTGCCGCTGAGCACAATTTTTTAGGGAGGGTTCTTGGTTCGGGGAGAAAGTTGTCTGAGGCCTACCGGAAACTGTTTGAGCGAATGAATGACGCGGAAAGCCATCCGGAATTGCACACTCGAGCGGCGGAAATAGTACGCGAGAGCATAGATGTTAGTGCAGATTGGCTGCTAAGTGCGACGGTGCGGGATATAGTTGTCGCGACCGAAATCATCGAGAAGGCAAGAACGGCAAAGCTTGGATTTGGCGCCTTGTCACTCGAAGCAGTTGTTGCGGAGCACATTCGTTTGCACGCAACCTTCGCGCGAAACAGACGGAATCCATCGAACAGTGACGTTGGTGATGTGCTGCACGCTATGTATGTTGGCTATGTGAACATCTGGCGCGGAGACAAGTTCAGCGCCCCTTTGGTGAAGAGAGCTCTTCCTCATTTCTCGGACAGAGTTTTTGGCTCATTGGAAGAGGCGATTGATGCCGCCGAACTGCTAGTCGCGTAAAGTTATCGCAGGCACCGCTTTCGCGGGCGGGAAATGCGGGGATTGCCACCCCCGCAATCCCACACGCCTCCCGTTGCCGCACAAGGCGAAGTGCGAAAATCCACCCCACCAATCCGGCTGGCCCGGTTCTGCCGCACACTTGTGGCATGACACACGAAACCAGCTTCCACACCAAATTTCGCCGCCTGCTCCACACCGAGGAGGACTGGCGCGGCGCGATGGAGATGTATGCCGCCGGGCACAGCGCGGCGGCCGTCTCCGCGCGCTTCGGCATGAGCAGGAGCGCGATCTATCACCGGGCGAGCGCGCTCGGTCTCACGCGGCGCGCGGGCCGCAAGCCTCCGCCGACGGGCGCGATCCTCAAGCGCATCCATCGTCCGCAGCACATCTACGAGCAGGCTGCGGCGGAGTTTTTCGCGGGCGAGACGGCGCCGGTCGTCTGCGCGCGGCACGGCATCAACAAGAGCACGTTTCACGGATGGTTATGGCGGCACGACATGTCGAAGACAAAATGCGCAACAGCGAAAGACCCCGATCCCGATGCGGTGACGGACGAAGAGATGGCCGCGCGCGCCGATACGGCGTGGCGCACGGCGGCGCACGCAGCGCAACGGGCGCCGGAGGGCGCGTGGTCGACGTGGCTGTTCCAGGGCGGGCGCGGCGCGGGCAAGACGCGCGCGGGCGCCGAATGGATCGCCGCGATCGCCGCGCGGGCGGGCGATGCGCGCATCGCGCTCGTCGGCGCCACGATGCGCGACGTGCGCGAGGTGATGGTGGACGGGCCGTCGGGACTGGCGTGGCTGCCGGATCGTGCGCGGCCGCGTTTTGAGGCGGGGCGACAGCGGCTGGTGTTTCCGAGTGGCGCGGTCGCGTACGCATTTTCCTCGCAGGAGCCGGAGCGCTTGCGCGGACCGCAGTTCGACGCCGCATGGGCTGATGAGTTCTGCGCGTGGCGCAAGCCCGCGTACACGCTGCAGATGCTGCGGATGGGGTTGCGGCGCGGGATCGATCCGCGCCTGGTGGTGACGACGACGCCGAAGCCGATCCGCGAGCTGCGAACGTTGCGTGCCGAACCGTCGTGCGTGGTGACGCAGGCGCCGACCGCGGCCAACGCGGCGCATCTGGCGCCGGCGTTCATCGACGGCCTGACCGCGTTGTACGGCGGCACGAAATTCGCCGCGCGCGAACTCGAAGGCCTGCTGGTGGAGGATGCGGACACCGCGCTGTGGACGGCGCGGGATCTGGCGAACGTGCGCGGCGCAACGCCATCGATGTTCGACGAGGTGGTGGTCGCGGTCGATCCGCCGGCGGGGACGCAGGGGTCGGCGTGCGGGATCATCGTTGCGGGGCGGTGCGGAGGGCGCGCGTTCGTGCTGGCCGATTGCAGCGCGCAGGGGTTGAGCCCGTTGGGCTGGGCGTCGCGCGTGGCGGCGGCGGCGCGGTATGGCGCCCGCACGGTGGTGGCCGAAGCCAACCAGGGCGGCGACATGGTGCGCACGACGCTCGCGGGCGCGGGCGTGTCGTGCGCCATCCGGCTGGTGCATGCGACGCGCAACAAGCGCACGCGCGCCGAGCCCGTCGCGGCGTTGTACGAGCGCGGGCTCGTCACGCATTGCGGCGCGTTTCCGGCGCTGGAGGAAGAACTCATGGCGATGGGGGAGGGCGAGAGCGAAACCAAACTCGATCGTGCCGATGCGCTGGTGTGGGCGATCACCGCGCTGCTGCTGGAACGCATGAACGCGGGGCCACGCATTTCTGTACTGTAAGTGAATCACACTTGACGCCAAACGCCTCAGGGCGTTCACTCCCTTGGTCGGAAGATTTCGGCGGTGCGCCCGCCCGTATCCAGACAGCTCTGCTGCAACACGCGACAGGGTACGGCAATCCGCCGGAGAATCTTCCAACCTGAAAAATCTGCGGATGGCGCCGTGGTATGGTGCGCCGTCTCCAAGGATTGGCCGGCGCTGCACATGGCGCTTCAGCAAAAGCGGTGTGTGTGGGGACATTTCACGAACGCGTGGTGGTAGTTTTGCGCGGCGCACCAAAAGTCCACATGCCATGTCGGGACGCCGCCTGGTGAAACGTCCTCCGGCCAAAGAGGAACCGCGCCGATGCTCTACACGCTACTTTGCTACAATGATGAAGCCACGGTCAGCGCGTGGTCGAAGGCGGAGGATGCCGCCGTCATGGGCCGGCTCGACGCCGTGCACGCCAAATGGGGCCACAAAGTCAAATCCTCGTTGCGGCTCCTGCCGACCACTGCGGCTACAACGCTGCGCAAGGACGAGAACATCGTCCTCGACGGGCCGTATGCGGAGACCAAGGAACAGCTGCTCGGTTTCTACATCGTCGATGTCGTTGATCTGGAGGAGGGGCTGGCGTTTGCGCGCGACCTGGCGGCGGCCAACCCCGGCGGAGCCTACGAGATCCGGCCGGTGCTGCTGTACAATTCCGGCGCGAAAGTGATCGGCGCCGAGGGCGCGGCCTAGGTGGCCGATCTCGGCTGGATCGATGCGGCGCTGGTGTCGGCGCGACCGCGGGCGGTCGCCGCGTTGCTGCGCTATTTCCGTAACCTCGATCTCGCCGAGGAGGCGTTCCAGGACGCGTGCCTGCGCGCGCTGAAGACGTGGCCGAAGAACGGCCCGCCGCGCGATACTGCCGCATGGCTGATCATGGTCGGGCGCAACGCCGCGATCGACACGGTGCGCAAACAGAGCCGCACGACGGCGCTGCCGCCCGAGGAAGTGATTTCCGATCTTGATGATGTGGAGGCGGTCGTGGCGCGTGGCGTTGACGACGCCGACTACCGCGATGACGTTCTGCGCCTGCTGTTCGTGTGCTGTCACCCGGATCTGCCGGCGACGCAGCAGATCGCACTTGCGCTGCGCATCGTGTCTGGCCTCTCGGTGAAGCAAATCGCGCGCGCGTTCCTCGTCGGCGAGGCGGCGATGGAGCAACGCATCACCCGCGCGAAGGCAAAGATCGCCGGCGCCGGCGTGCCGTTCGAGACGCCAGGCGCGGTAGAGCGCGCGGAGCGTTTCGCCGTCGTCGCGCAGATGATCCTGCTGGTGTTCAACGAAGGCTATTCGGCCGGCGCGCAGGGAAGCGACCGCGCGATCCTGTGCGGCGAGGCGATCCGGCTCGGGCGCCTGATGCTGCGCATGTTCAACGCCGAACCGGAAATGATGGGCCTGCTCGCGCTGAT
>JANNVF010000411.1:0-9296 GCA_031414315.1 Hyphomonadaceae bacterium
CACCCGAGGCGACACGGATTTGCTCAAGCACAAGGTCGAGCCCGGTGATCATTTCGGTGACGGGATGCTCGACTTGCAGGCGCGTGTTCATTTCGATGAAATAGAACTCGCCGCCCTCGTAGAGATATTCCACCGTGCCGACACCGAGATAGCCGAGGCGCTTGATCGCCTTCGACGTGATCTCGCCAATGCGCGCGCGTTCTTCCGGGTTGAGCGCGGGCGACGGCGCCTCTTCCAGCAGCTTCTGGTGGCGCCGCTGCAGTGAGCAATCGCGTTCGCCGAGATGCACAACATTGCCGTGGCTGTCGGCGACGATCTGCATCTCGATGTGGCGCGGCTTTTCCAGGTACTTTTCGAGGTAGACGCTGTCGTCGCCGAATGCGGCCTTCGCTTCGGCGCGCGCGGTCGAATAGGCTTCCGACAACTGATCGGCGGTGCGTGCGACCTTCATCCCGCGCCCGCCTCCGCCGGACGCGGCCTTGATCAGCACCGGATAGCCGATGCGTTTGGCGGCGCGACGCGCATCCTCTTCGCTGTTCACGCCGCCGTCCGATCCCGGAACGACCGGAATGCCCACATCGATGGCGGCTTTCTTGGCGGCGATCTTGTCGCCCATCAGCCGGATGTGTTCGGGCTTTGGACCGATGAACACGAGCGGCTTGCCATCGACTTTCGTGCGCCCGACGAACTCCGCGAACTTGGCGTTCTCCGACAGAAACCCGTAGCCCGGGTGGATTGCTTGCGCGTGCGTGATTTCCGCGGCCGTGATGATCGCGGGAATGTGCAGGTAGCTTTTCGCCGACGGCGGCGGGCCGATGCACACACTCTCGTCGGCCAGCCGTACGTGCATGGCGTTGGCGTCGGCCTGGCTGTGCACCGCGACCGTTAGGATGCCCATCTCCTTGCACGCGCGATGAATGCGAAGGGCGATTTCCCCGCGATTGGCGATGAGGATTTTCTCGAACATGCGGTTCGCTATTCGAGCAGCATCAGCGCTTCGCCGAACTCGACGGGTTGTGCGTCGGCGACGATGAGCTGGACGATCTTGCCGGCGCGGGGCGCGGCGATCGGGTTGAACGTTTTCATCGCTTCGATGATGAGCAGCGTCTGGCCCTCGGCGACGGTGTCGCCGACCTTCACGAACACCGCCGAACCCGGCTCCGGCGACATGTACGCAGTGCCGACCATCGGCGAGAGAACCGCGCGTGGATCAGTGCGCAGATCCTTCGCGGTGGGCTTTGCGTCGGAAACAGCGGCGGCCGCCGGGGCAGTCGCCGCAGGCGCTGGCGCATACGCCATCGGCGCGGGCGCTGCGACCGTCACCGTACGTGCAAGACGCAGGCGTAGCTCGCCGTGTTCGACCTCGATCTCGGTGAGACCCTGTTCGGCCAGCACCTTGGCAAGTTCGCGCACAAGTTCTGTATCGACGCCCCCCGACGCCTTCTTCTCGCTCATGGACTTCGCTCTCCGCATCAGACGGAAGCGCCGGGCACGAGGGCCGCGGCGGCTTCAATGGCCAGGACATAACTAAGCGGGCCGAAGCCCGAGATGGATCCCTTCACCACGGCCGCGATCATCGAGGTGTGCCGGAAAGGCTCTCGTGCGGCCGGGTTGGAGATGTGAACTTCGATCACTGGAATACTGAGGTTCTTGATCGCGTCATGAACAGCGACCGATGTGTGAGTGTAGGCGGCGGCGTTGAGCACGACTGCACTCGCTCTGTCACGGGCTTCTTGCAGCCAGTCCACCAGCACGCCTTCGATATTGCTCTGCCGGAAATCTATGGTGTGGCCAAGCGCGTGCGCCCGCGCGGTGCAAAGGCCCTCGATCTCCGCGAGGGTGGCGGTCCCGTAGATGGCGGGTTCGCGTGTGCCCAGCAGGTTCAGATTGGGGCCGTTCAGGACCATGATCGGTCTGGGGCTGGACGGGCGGGTCATGCAGTGGCCTTGCCTGTGGCCCGGTGGGCCTGAGGGATGAGGGCGGCAGGGGCCGTTGCGTCGCCGCCCGGGCCCCCCTATGTCGGGCGATAGGAGGCGGTTTTGCAGGTCACGGTCAACGGTGAAGTTCGCGAAACCGCCCAGGGCGCGACTGTTGTGAGCCTTCTCGCCTCGCTGGGGATTGATCCGCGCAAAGTGGCGGTCGAACACAACCGCGAGATTGTCCCGAAGAGCCAGTACGGCCGCCTGGTTCTGGAGCCAGACGACGCATTGGAAATCGTGCAGTTCGTAGGCGGCGGCTGATGGACGGCGCAGCCTCGGGCCGTACCGACGAACCGCTGGTGATCGCCGGGCGCAGCTTCGCGTCGCGGCTCATCGTCGGCACCGGCAAGTACAAGACCTATGCGGAGAACGCTGCGGCCCTTGAGGCGAGCGGCGCGGAGATCGTCACCGTCGCGTTGCGGCGCGTGAACTTGAGCGATCCGTCACAACCGCGTCTGGTCGATTTCATCGATCCGAAGAAGTTCACCTACCTGCCCAACACCGCCGGCTGCTTCACCGCCGATGACGCCGTGCGCACGCTGCGCCTCGCGCGGGAGGCGGGCGGCTGGACGCTGGTGAAGCTGGAAGTGCTGGCCGACCAGAAGACGCTCTATCCAGAGATGGAGCAGACGCTGACGGCCGCGAAGGCGCTGATCGCCGATGGCTTTCAGGTGATGGTCTATTGCTCCGATGATCCGGTGTATGCGCGCAAGCTGGAGGACGCGGGCTGCGTGGCGATCATGCCGCTGGGCTCACTGATCGGCTCCGGTCTCGGGATTCAAAACCCCGTGAACATCCGCCTGATCGTGGAGCAGGCGCGGGTGCCGGTGATCGTCGATGCGGGCGTCGGCACCGCGTCCGATGCGGCGATCGCCATGGAGCTGGGCGTCGATGGCGTGCTGATGAACACTGCCATCGCCGAAGCGCGCGATCCGGTGCGGATGGCGCGCGCGATGAAGCATGCGGTGATGGCGGGCAGGGACGCTTATCTCGCCGGACGCATGCCGAAGAAGCGTTACGCGGATCCTTCGTCGCCGCTGGCCGGCATCATCTGACGCCTATTTGCGTTGCGGCCGGCTCGAACGCAGCGCCGCCGCGAGGACGCGGTCGGCCTCCGCCTTGTCCCAGCCGCGCACCCATATGCCGTTGATCACGAATGCGGGCGTGCCTTCGATGCGCGCTTCAGCGGCGAGATCGTGGTTGGACTGCAGATGATCGAGGATGGCTGGGTCATCCATGTCGCGGCGCATGCGCGCCACGTCGACGCCGGCGCCGCGCGCCAGCGTGTCGATCTGCGCGGAGCTCAGCTCACCGCGAAAACTCATCACCGCGCGATGGAAGGGCTGGTAGCGGCCCTGGCGGATCGACGCGGTCACCGCCTTCGACGCCACAAGCGACTCCGGTCCCAGCACCGGGAATTCCTTGAAGATCACCCGCACCTGCTGCGGATTGCGGCGCACCACCTCGAACAGCCAGTCCATCGCGGCGTGGCAGTACGGGCAACGGTAGTCAAAGAACTCCACAATAGTGACCGGCGCATTGCGCGGACCGACGGCAAAGTCACGCGCGTCGCCCTCGATGCGCTGCCGCAATGCGGCGTCCTTGCGCCGCTGCAACTCGGTGAGCGCCTCTTCGACCACCTCGGGGTTCTGCTTGATGTAGTCGCGGATCATGCCGCGCACTTCCGCCTTCTGCACGGGCGTCAGCGCCTGCGCGGAGGCGGCGGGACTTGCGCACAGCGCGGCCGCGAACAGAAGGCCGCTCAGGAAACCGCGTATCATCAAGCACATCCGCGTTGGATCGGGGCGCCGGTCATGCGCAGCTTTTTGGCCGTTCGCAACAGATTTCAGGTTCGACGCCCTTGCCGGACGCGAGTTTCCGACAAGGTGGCGATGTCCAGCGCGCGCTGGTAGGGGACGGTGCCCTGACTGAGCCGCTCTTTCGCCCGTTCGGCGAAACTCCGCGCCGCCGGATAGTCGCCGACGGCGTAACGCAGCTCCGCCGATGCAAGTCGCGCCATGCCTTCCTCGCCGCGCGTGTCGTAGGCTGCGGCCAGCTCGTACCAGGCGGACGCGTTCTCCGGCTCGGTGTTGGTAGCCGCCTGCAGATAGCCGATCGCTTCCTCCGCGGCCGGCTTCTGGTTGGTGGCCAGCAGAGCCCGCGCCAGATTGATCTGCAGCAGCGGATTGCCTGGCTTCAGTTCAAGTGCGCGGCGGTGATGCGGCACGGAGTCCGCCACCCGGCCGCTGGTGAGCTGAATTTCGCCGACCAGTTCGTGATAGTACGCATTGTTGGGAAACTCCCGCGTGAGCGTTTCCGCTTCCTTGTCGGCGCGGGAGAAATCCGAAGAGCGCATCGCTGCGACCGAACGCGCGTAGCGCGCCGCCGCGCTCTGATCGGTCGCAGGGTATTTCTGGTAGGTCCGCGCGGCATTTTCCGTGTAGCCGAACAGCTTGGCCTGAATGAGTTTCAGGTGCTCGATATCCTCGGGTGAATCGGTTGCGGTGAGGTGCTCGGAGTGGCTCACGCGCTGGCGCAACGCCTGGATGCGGTCGGTCCACAGCGGGTGGGTGCGCATCCACGGTGGCACCCGCTGGGCGGAGCGCATTTCATTGTAGCGGAATTGCCGGCTGGCGAAGCTGACAAGGCCTTGGCCGGATTGTCCGGCTGCGTCCATGTAAGTCACGGCGGCCTGATCAGCCTGCGATTCCTGCGCCTGGGAAAACTGCACAAAGTCAGCCATCGCGAATTGCTGCGAGCCGGCGATCAGTGCGGCGCCGGCGCTCGGCGCGCCAGCGGCGATGGCAAGGATGCCGACGCCCACGGAGACGAGGGCAGGCACCATCGCCTGACTCATGGCCTCGCGTGAGCGCAGGACGTGCCCGCCGGCCATGTGCCCGGTTTCGTGAGCCATGACGCCCTTCAGCTCGTTGGGGCTTTCGGCGGCGGTGATGAGGCCGGTGTGAATGAACATCGTCCGCGAGTTGGTCACGAACGCGTTGATCGAATTGTCCTGCAGGATCACGATCTCGATCTGCGAGGGATCGAGGTTGGCGGCCACGAAGATGGGATCGACGTAGCTGCGCAGCGTCGCCTCGATCTCGGCGTCGCGGATCACGGTGCGCGCTTGGCCCGGCGCCGCGAACACGACCAGCGCCGCCATGGCGGCGACTGCGCTGGCCAGTCCACGACGCACGCCATTGCTGCGGGGACAAGGGAGGACTGCAGGCATGATCACTCCTTCGATCGAACCCCGGGTTCGCACCCGGCGTCGCTCGCGATACCCCCGCTTCCCCTCGCAATAAGGCCCAAAAAAGGCCCGGCGACGAAAACCCGGATTACCCTTTCTTTCCCCAACGGTTCAGGCGCGCGAAGAATTTCTCGCGGCGCTCGAGGTCGGGTTCATAGGGATCCTCGGGCGTCTCCGCCGCTGCAGCGACCGCCATGACCGGTTCTGCGAGCGCGGTGACGTCTTCTGCGAGCGCGGTGACGTCCAGGCCGGGCGGCGCAGCCGCCGGCTCCACAAACGGCATCTCAGGCGCCGCATACGGAGCATCTTCGACGCCATCCACTTCATCGACACCAGACACGATCGGCTCGACGACCGCGCGCGCCGCACGTCGGCGCGGCGCACGCGCACGACGCGGCGCGTCGGCCTGGACGTCGGGCTCGTCCTCCACCGCGGGCGCCTCTTCCGGCTCCTCCACAGGCGCGCCGAAGATCACCGGGTCGGACGCCAGCATGTCGAGGTTCTCGCCGCCGTCCGCTTCGAACAGGCGCCGGCCGCGACCGCGCCGACGACGGCGACGCTTCGGTCCCCGTTCGCCATCACCGCGCGCGAAAGCGGGCTCACGGCTCCGGGTCTCTTCCTCGCCCTCGGAGGCGCCGTCTTCGCGGTCGCCCAATGCGGTCTGGATCGGTTCGCCGTCGCGGCGACGCTTGCCGCCGCGCCGGCCGCGCCGCCGCCGCCGCGCGTCATCTCCGCTGGCGTCGCCACCACGCTCGCTGCTCCGCTCCGAGGCTTCGCCGTCTTCGGCTTCGATGACGTCTTCTTCGTCATCTTCCTCGACCTCCGCGTCGGCCTCGATGTCGGACGAAATCGGTTCGACGTACGCCGGGCGGCGATCACGATCGCCGCGATAGCGGTCGTTGCGATCCCGACGCGGCTCGGCGCTCTCGGATCCGCCTTCGCCCAGATCGACGTCCGCGTCGCGCTGGCCGGAGGACATGATCTCGAAGTCCGGCGCCATCAGTGTCGCGGATGCCACGACGCGAATGCGGACATGGCGGTTATCCTCGATCTGCGTGATCGCGTGCCGTTTCTCGTTGAGCAGGTAGATCGCCACATCGGTTGGCGCCCGCGCCATGAGTTCGCTCGCGCCACGGCGCAGGCTTTCCTCGTCGAGCGCGCGCAGCAGGTGCAGCGCACTGGATTCCACCGAACGCACCCGGCCGAGGCCCGAGCACATCGGGCAGACATGGGAACTGCCTTCGAGGATGCCCGTGCGGCGGCGCTGACGCGACAGCTCCAGCAGGCCGAACCCGGAAATTTTCCCCATCTGGACACGCGCGCGGTCGAACCGCAGCGAGTCCTTCATCTTCTTTTCGACGAGGCGGTCGTTCTTCGACTCCTCCATGTCGATGAAGTCGATGACAATGAGGCCCGCGAGATCGCGCAGGCGCATTTGCCGCGCGGCCTCCTCGGCCGCTTCCATGTTGGTCTTGAATGCGGTCTGTTCGATGTTGCGTTCGCGGGTCGCGCGTCCGGAGTTCACGTCGATGGAGACGAGCGCTTCGGTCTGGTTGATGACGATGTAGCCGCCAGACTTCAGCGTCACGGCCGGATTGTAGATCGTCTCCAGATGCCGCTCCACGCCGTTGCGCGTGAAGATCGGCGTCGCGTCCTTGTAGTAGTGCACCTTCTTCGCATGGCTCGGCATGAGCATGCGGATGAAGTCCTTGGCCTCCTTGAAAGCGGCTTCGCCTTCCACGTGGATATCCTCCACGTCCTTGTCGTAGAGATCGCGGATCGCGCGCTTCACGAGGCTGGATTCCTCGTAGATCAGCGCCGGCGCCACCGAGCGCATGGTCGTGTCGCGGATCGTTTCCCACGCGCGGGAGAGATATTCGTAGTCGCGCTTGATCTCGGTCTTGGTGCGCTTGGCGCCGGCGGTGCGGACAATCAGGCCCTGGCCCTGCGGCACTTCCAGATCGACGGCGATCTTCTTCAGGCGCTTCCTGTCCGCGCTGTTGGTGATTTTGCGGGAAATGCCGCCGCCGCGCCCGGTGTTCGGCATCAGCACGCAATAGCGGCCGGCGAGCGACAGGTAGGTGGTCAGCGCCGCGCCCTTGTTGCCGCGCTCTTCCTTGACGACCTGGATGAGCATGATCTGGCGGCGCTTGATCACCTCCTGGATCTTGTAGCGGCGGGTCAGGATGCGGCGGCGCTTTTCCTCGATCTCGCCGTCATCGTCGTCATCCTCGCCGTTCTCCACGTCGGCCTCACCGGCGACGGCGTCGAACTCGGCCTTCAGCGCCTCGCGGTCGGCGACCGGGATCGAGTAGTAGTCGGGGTGGATTTCACCGAACGCCAGGAAGCCGTGGCGGTTGCCGCCGTACTCCACGAACGCCGCCTGGAGCGATGGCTCCACGCGGGTCACTTTGGCGAGGTAGATGTTTCCGCGAAGTTGTTTCTTGTTCTGGGTTTCGAAGTCGAAATCGTCAACGCGATTGCCGTCCAGCACCACCACCCGGGTTTCCTCGGGGTGGGCGGCGTCGATGAGCATTTTCTTGGCCATGGGGCATAGCTCCGCAGGCGGCGATCATCCAGACAGTCGGACGCAAAGTGCGCATCGACCCGGGGCGCCGCGAATTGTGGGTGAGCAGGGCATGCCGGCAGCCTTCTGCGCGCACGTTTCGCCGGGTTGGGCGGGCGTCGCGGCGGTGGGAAGGCAGGCTGGTCACAGCCGAACTCCAGATTCTGATCGACCGGTCCCATAAGGACGGCGATCGGCGACACTCTCTCTCGGCGGCTTGCGATAACTCTTGCCACCCAGGGGAAAGCAGGGGGAGGCGGGCCGCACCCATGCCGATCTTCAGCGGCGGGGGGCTCGACTCAACGGCTATTTTGAACCGTCCAACCTATCTGCATCATTTCCAAACCGAAGAAAAGTCAGTCCCGGTCAAGACTTCTGCAAGGGCGTTGACGGTAGAAAGGTCGCCGGATGCTTCGAAGACCATGAAACGCTTAATTTTCCTTCTCGCGGTCACTGCTTCCGGTCTCGCCACGCTCGGCGGCCTGGCGGGGGCCGCATTCACGCCGGCCACCGTATTGTCGGTGGAGACGCTGGCCCAGAGGGCAGGCGGGGCGCGGGTTGTGGTGACCCTCGACCGGCAATCCATGGCCCGCCAGTTCGTGTTGACCGGGCCGGACCGCTTCGTGGTCGACGTACCGGGGTCGCGCGCGCAGTTCCGGGCCGGCCCAAGACCGGGCGGGCCCGTCCGCGCCGTTCGTTTCGGCCAGCGGCCGGACGGCTCGACGCGGATCGTGTTCGATCTTGATGGCGCGGTTCGGGTCGCGCCGGTGGCGGGCGCAGGGCCACAGCTGATTTATGCTCTGGAGCCAGTGAGCGCCCGGTCCATCGTGGTCGCGCCGCCCGTAGCAGCTCCGTCCGTCGTCTCCATTCCGCCTGCGCCGGCGACCTCGGCTCAGCGCCGGGTCATCGTCATCGACGCCGGACACGGCGGCCACGACCCCGGCGCGCCGGGGGCGGCGGGCACGCGGGAAAAGTCCGTCGTGCTGGCGGCGGCCCTGGCGCTCCGGGACGATCTGGAGGCCAGGGGCGGCTACCATGTCGTTCTGACCCGAGATGGGGATGTATTCCTGCCACTTCAGGACCGGGTGCGGATCGCGCGCGAGAACAAGGCGGATCTGTTCCTCTCCCTCCACGCGGATTCCAACAGTAATGTGCAAGCCCGTGGGGCCTCCGTTTATACCCTTTCCGAACGCGGCGGGGCCCGTGCCCGGGGTGTGATGGAGACCCAGGACTGGGATGTGGACGTGGGCGACGCGCCTCATTCCGCCCAGGTCCAGCGCATCCTCGTCGACCTGGCGCAGCGGGAGACCACCAACCGGTCGGCTGACTTCGCCCAGACGCTCATCGGTCAGCTGGAAGGGACAGCGCCGCTGCTGCGCAACACCCACCGCAACGCGGGCTTCTTCGTGCTGCTCGCGCCGGATGTGCCGGCGGTGCTGGTCGAGATGGGGTTCATGACAAATTCCCAAGACGAGGCGCGCCTGACCGACGCGCGCGCGCG
>JANNVF010000412.1:0-1829 GCA_031414315.1 Hyphomonadaceae bacterium
CACCCGGCGCCGTGGCGACGAGCGGTTCGGCGCTGCCCTTTCCAACAAAAACGATCTGGTCGGCTGGAAACCCACGCGCGATCATCGCGTCGCCGACCGCGCGCGCCTGTCGCTGTGTCAGGGCCTGCGCGTACGCGGGTGACGAGCTTGTATCGGTGTGTCCGGTGACGACGACCTTCGACATGCCGCAGAAGTCGCGGATGAGATCGAGCTGCGGCAGCACGGTGTCGAGGTATTGATCGAGTACCGCGAGTGCTTCCGGTGTGAGTGTCGCCCTGTCGAATTCGAAAAACACCATCACATTCACCTTGAACCGCGCACACCGCTCGGAATCCGGCATCTGACCGGTCGCCGCCGCCGCGATGGACGTGCGCGCCTCAGTCATGAAACGACCGCTTGGAAACGCCTGCGCATAAAGACGGAAGAGCGTAGCGCCGCCAAACGTTCGCGCCGCGCCGATCAGCGCGTCCTCCGAGGCCGTCAGGTCCGCGCTTGTCGCCGAGGCGCATGATGCGAGGCACACCTGTCCCACGCTCGCGCTCTGGAACCATGGCGTCTGGCGTCCGCTTGTGGCGGTCTGCACGTCGTCACCGACGCCATCGAGCATCTGCAGGATGGTGCCCGGTTTGCCGAGCCGCTCCTTCAGCGCGCCGGAGAACGGGCTGTTGCGGCCACCGCCATCGGCGGCGGTATGTCCCGGCGCGGTGGCGAACGCGATGATCGTGCGCGGAGGCGCGGCGATTTCCGCGAGGCCCCGTGACGTCGACGCCGAGCGACCGATGCCGCGCACGCGCGCCTCCCACGGATTGTTCCGGCAGGCGTCGAAGATCAGGAGATTCGCGCCGGGCGCGCGCAACTGCTTCAGCTGCTCGCTGATCTCGGTCGTCGATACCGCAACGCGGCGCAGGATTGTCTGCACCTGATTGGACGGCATGCGCGCAAAATCCGCCGCGGGAAGCTGCGCCTTGACCGGGATGAGGAAGTTCGCGCCGTCCACCTGGATTGCGTGGCCGGCGTAGTAGACGACCACCTGTGCACTATCCGGCGCCTCCGCCACCTTCGTGCCGAACGACGCCAGCGCCGCGCTCATCGTCGCGCCGTCGGCGTTTGAAACGAGATCCACGCGAAAACCGATCCGCGTGAGCGCGTCGCGAATATCGGCGGCGTCGTTCAGGGGATTGCGGAGGTCTGGCACAAAGCCCGCAGCTTCCGACGCCGCCACGCCCGACTCGCTCACGTCGATGCGTCCGTTGCCGTCATAGTCGGCGTTACCGATCACCAGCGCGAGTTTCGCCGGCGCCTGCTGCGCCGCCCCCGCGCCCGCCGCCAGTACGAAAGCCACTGCCAGAGCCCGGGCCAACCAACGCATCACCGTCTCCCCTGTGTTGGACCCGATCCTAGCGTATTTCACGCAGGGCGGAAGCTTGGGCTTCCCTGCTTCGGCACTGGCGCGATCGGCATACGGACCGATGCGAATCTTCAAGGCGGGCTTGCCATCAACACTAATTTTTTCGGTGAGTACCGGTAATTTTTCAGCTTTCAAACGGGCGACTAGTGCATTGGCACTATCAAGTTTGGTAAAGCTGCCAATCGCAATAGAAAAATTAACTGCGGCAATGGCGGCAGGTTTCACCTCAGCAGGTTTTTCGGTGATAACGGGCTTGGAAAGCGTTGCGACTGCCGGTTTAACAAGGGCAGGTTTTACTTCGGCAGGCTTGGAAATTTCAACGGGCGTTGTTGTTGCTGGCATTGCCGTTGGTGGCACGGCCGTTTCAGTCGTAGTGATAGAGGGAGATGCAACCGGCGTTTCGAACGAGCTATCCATAGGT
>JANNVF010000413.1:0-23111 GCA_031414315.1 Hyphomonadaceae bacterium
CGCGCTTTCATCGCGCGGACGTCCGCGCGCACGCGGCGGAGGAAGAGGCTCGTCGGTCATTGCAAGTTCGATGGCCATCCATTCGGCGGTTGACACGCCAAACGTATTACGTAACGATCCGTAACGCAATGAGCGAACTGGAGTTCTCATGACCGATGCTGGATTCACACAGTCGGTACTGTCGCCCTACATCTGCGTGCGCGGCGCCGGCGAGGCGATCGATTTCTACGTGAAGGCTTTCGGCGCGGTGGAGCGCTTTCGCTTGGCCGAACCGGACGGCAAACTCGGCCACGCGGAGATCGCGTTCGGCGAAACGGTCCTGATGATCTCCGACGAGTATCCCGACTTCGGCGCCCGCGCGCCCGGCGCCTTCGGCGGATCGCCGGTGGCGCTGCATCTGGTAGTGGCCGATTGCGATAGCGCTGTGACCCGCGCGATCGATGCCGGCGCCACGCTGCTGCGGCCGCCCAAGGATGAGTTTTACGGCGACCGTGTCGGCATGGTGGCGTGCCCGTTCGGCTATCGCTGGCATTTGAGTTCGGGAAAGGTGAAGGTGACACCAGCGGAAATGCAGCAGCGATGGACGCGCATGCTGGAAGCGGGGCAGGCCACGTGAGCGAGACCGACGATGCAACGCCAACGAGCAAGGCGCATCGGCATGCGCTGATCTTCATCTGCCTGACGATCCTGATCGACACGATCGGGTTCGGTATCGTCATACCTGTTTTGCCGAACCTGCTTATGTCAGTTGGCAAGATCGATCTCGCCGAGGCGACGCGCACGGGCGGGTGGCTGCTGGTGGTGTACGCGGGGCTGCAGTTCGTGTGCGGGCCGCTGCTCGGCAATCTGTCAGATCGGTTCGGGCGACGGCCCGTGCTGCTGCTGTCTCTGCTGGCGTTCGGGATCGACTACTTTCTGATGGCGTTGGCGCCCAGCCTTGCGTGGTTGTTTGTGGGACGCGCCATCGCGGGCATCGCCGGCGCAGTCTACGCGCCTGCCGGCGCCTATATCGCCGACATCTCGACGCCGGAGAAGCGGGCCGGCAGTTTCGGCATGATGGGCGCGATGTTTGGGCTCGGCTTCATCATCGGGCCGGCGCTCGGCGGGATCATCGCGCAGTTTGGTGATCGCGCGCCGTTCTTTGCCGCAAGCGCCATCGCGTTGCTCAATCTTGTCTACGGGTACTTCGTGTTGCCGGAGAGCCTGCCGAAAGAACAGCGACGCCCGTTCTCGCTGGCGCGCGCCAATCCGCTCGGCACGTTCGTGGCGCTCGCGCGCTACCCCGCCGTGATCGCGCTCGCGGCCGCCATGTTCCTGTGGCAGCTCGCGCATCAGGTGTACCCCGCCACGTGGTCGTTCTTCGCCAAGGCGCGATTCGACTGGTCGCCCGCCGCAATCGGCCTGTCGCTGGCGTTCACCGGCGCAACGATGGTGCTCGTGCAGTTCTTCGTGACGAAGCCGGCGGTGAAGAGGTTCGGCGAAAATCGCGCGGCGATGATCGGGGTGACGTCCGGCGTGCTCGGCTTCGTGATCAACGCCGTGGCGACGGAGGGATGGGTCGTCTACGTGGCGATGACCGTCGGCGCCCTGCAGGGCCTCACCTACGCGTCGATGCAGGGATTGATGTCCCGGCAGGTGCCGGCCAATGCGCAGGGCGAGCTGCAGGGCGGGGTCGCCAGTGTCGCAAGCCTCAGTTCGATCATCGGGCCCTACGTGATGAGCCAGGCGCTCGCGTCCTATTCCGACGCAAACGCGCCGGTCTATTTTCCCGGCGCGGCGTTCGTGCTTGCGGCAGGGCTGGGGACCGCGTGCCTCGTTGTGCTTGCAACGCAGTTGCGCCCGCGGGTGGCGGCGAACAGCGCCTAGCCGGCGGGTTGCATGGCCGGAACAAATGGTTTCCCTGTTCCATTTGTGGTAATTGCCACCCGCAAGGAGAGGCGCACAGATGAGCCTGAAGGATATCCTCGCCATCGTTCTCGATGCGGAGACCGACGAGCCCGCCATCGCCATGGCGCAGCATCTCGCAGCTGCGGAAGACGCGCACCTATCGGGCGTGTTTCTCACCGCCTTGCCGGACGAGCCTCTGGCTTACGAACCAACGGTGGTCGCCGGCGTCTGGGCCGAGCTGCTCAATCGCGCCCGCAGCCAGGCTGATGATGAGCGCCACAAGGTCGAGGCGCGGTTCGCGTCTGCGGGGCGCCCGCACGAACTGCGCAGCGTCGAGGCGCTGGGCCGTGACCTCGGCAGAATCGCCGCCGTGCACGCGCGTTACGCCGACCTCGCGATCATGACGCGCCCGCGTGACGACCGCGCCTCCGATATCCGCCTCGACATGATCGAGGGCGTCCTGTTTCACGCGGGCCGTCCCGCGATGGTCGTGCCGCCCGAATGGAGCGAACGTCCGCTCGGCAAGACGGTCGCGATCGCCTGGGACGCCAGCCGCGAGGCCACGCGCGCGCTGGCTGAAGCCCGGCCGTTCCTCGCGCACTGCGATACGGCCATCGTCCTCACCGTGGACGCCAAGCCGAAGGCGTTCGGCCACGGCGAGCAGCCAGGCCTCAACATCTGCGCTCACCTGAAGCGACGCGGTGTCTCCGTCACGGTGAAGAACGTCGACAGCGGCGACCGACCGGTTTCCCGCGCGCTGATGGAGGAGGCCGAGGCAATCGGCGCGGATCTGATGGTGATGGGCGCCTATGCGCACTCGCGGCTGCGCGAGATGGTGTTCGGCGGCGCCACGCGCGACCTGCTGGAAACCGCGCGCATTCCGCTGCTGATGGCGCATTAGACCGGCGCTTGCTCGTCCCGCCTTGGCGTCCTAACGAGGACGCAACCGGAGGGATTTTATGAAGCACTGTCTTGGCGCGCTTGCCGCGCTGGCGCTTACCGCAAGCGTGGCGCATGCTCAAGCGCCCGCACCGCGCCCCGATCAGCTCGCGTTCCGCGCGATCTACGAAGAACTGGTGGAGATCAACACCACGCTCTCCGTGGGCTCGTGTACGCAGGCGGCCGAAGCGATGGGCGCGCGCCTGCGGACCGCCGGCTACCCCGCCGCCGATGTCTCGGTGATCGTGCCACCGGATCGGCCGAAGGACGGCAACCTCGTCGCGGTCCTGCACGGCACGGATCGGCGCGCCAAGGCAATCCTGCTGCTCGCACACATCGACGTGGTGGAGGCGCGCCGCGAGGACTGGCAGCGCGATCCGTTCACGCTCGTCGAGGAGGGCGGCTATTTCTACGCGCGCGGCGCCTCCGACGACAAGGCGATGGCGTCCGTGTTCGTGGACTCCATGATCCGCTACAAGCGCGAAGGCTGGCGCCCGCGCCGCGACGTGAAGCTCGCGCTCACCTGCGGAGAGGAAACTTCCGACACGTTCGACGGCGCCGAGTACCTGCTGGAGCATCACCGGCCGCTGATCGACGCGGCGTTCGCGGTCAATGAAGGCGCGGGCGGACGGCTCGACGCGCAGGGCAACCGCGTCGTGCTGGAAGTGCAGGCCGGCGAGAAAATTTATCAGGACTTCAATCTGGAGACGACCAACCCTGGCGGTCACAGCTCGCGCCCGTCGAAGGAGAACGCGATTTACCGACTGTCGGCGGCGCTGGGCAAATTGCAGGCGTATGATTTCCCTGTCGAACTCAATTCCGCGACGCAAGGCTTCTTCGAGCGGATGGCCGGTATCGTCGGCGGCGCGCAGGGCGCCGACATGCGTGCGGTCGCGCAAAACCCGCGCAACGCCGAGGCGGCCGCACGGCTGGCGCGCGATCCGAAATACAACTCGATGCTGCGCACTACCTGCGTCGCCACGATGGTCAACGCCGGTCATGCGCCGAATGCGCTGCCGCAGCGCGCGCATGCCAACGTGAACTGCCGCATCCTGCCCGGCCATTCCGGTGAGGAAACCCGCGCGGCGCTGGAAGCGATCATCGCCGACCGCACGGTCGCGGTGACGCTGGTTGCGCCGCCCGATCCGGTGTCTCCCGCCCCGCAACTCACCCGCGCGATCCTCGGGCCAGTGGAACAGGTAGCGGCCAGGCTGTGGCCCGGCGTGCCGATCGTGCCGACCATGGCCACCGGCGCCACCGACGGCCGCTTCCTTACCCATGTCGGGATCCCGACCTACGGCATGAGCGGCATGTTCGGTGATCCCGATGGCGGTGGAACCCACGGCCTCAACGAGCGCATCCGGGTGCGGTCGCTCTATGAGGGCCGGGATTTCCTCTACGAAGTGGTCAAGATCTTCGGGGCCGCGCGCTGAGGGTGCGCGCGACCGCGAACCGGGCTATATCTGGGCCATGTTGAAGAGACACGACCCTCCGGGCGACCTCGCCCAGATCCGCTACGGTGACGCCGAGTTCACGGTGCTGACGCAGGGGCGCTATGTCCGCTGCGCGGTGTCCGGCGCGCTCATCCCGCTGGATGAGCTGCGCTACTGGAACGTGGACACGCAGGAGGCGTTCCGCGGGCCGGAAGAGGCGCTCCAGCGCTGGCGCGAGCTGCGGACGGCCTGACCCATGCGGGGGGCCATCCTTGCCGCCGTGCTGCTCGTCGCGTCCTGCGGCGCGCCGACGGTTGCGCAGAACGGCGCCCTGCCGACGCCGACTGCGCCGGCCGTTGTTCCGGCGCCTCCAGCGCCACCCCCGCCGCCACTGGATCTGACCTGCGCCGGCGCGTTCGCGCAGGGCGGCGTCGTGCTGTGCAAGACGCTTCCGGGCGCGCAGTTCGTCGTTGATGGCGAGGAGCGTGGCGCCGCCGACGCGCTGGGCTGGGTGGTCGCCGGGTTCGACCGCGACGCCAAACCGACCAGCACGTTCTCGGTGCGCACGCCGACCGAAGCCAAAACCGTGGACTACACGATCGCGGCGCGGAGCTATTCGGTGCAGCGTGTGAACGGGTTGCCGCCGGAAACAGTGTCGCCGAGCGATCCTGCGGTGCTGAAACGCATCGCCGAGGAAGTCGCCGCGAAGGAAGAGGCGCGCAAGAGCCGCGCGTCCACGGAGGGCTTCCTGCAGGGCTTCGTCTGGCCGATCCAGGGCATCATGAGCGGCGCGTGGGGCAACCAGCGCGTGCTCAACGGCGAACCGCGCGCGCCGCACTATGGTTTCGACATCGCTGCGCCCGAAGGCACGCCGATCCACGCCACTGCGGATGGCGTCATCGCCATGGCCAATCCGGACATGCACTTCGAAGGCGGCCTCGTGATGATCGATCACGGGCAGGGCCTGATCACGTACTACCTGCACATGAGCCGGCTCGACGTGCAGGTCGGCCAGACCGTGGCGCAGGGCCAGGTCATTGGCGCGGTCGGCAAGAAGGGGCGCGCGACGGGGCCGCACCTGTGCTGGCGGATGCGCTGGCGCGACCGCAACCTCGACCCCTCGCTCGCGGTGCAGGCGCTCTCCACGGCGCGCGCGACATTCGCCAATGGCGCGCCGCGCGATCCCGGCGCCGCGCCGCCGAACTTCACGCCGTGGACACCCACGGCGGCAACGACAGCGATACCGGCTCCCACGAAATGAAACGACTTCTCCTGATGACCGCCGCGATGCTCGCGCTCGCGGCGTGCGGCCCCACCCCTAGCAAACCTGGCGAGGAGCCGAAGATCGGCGAGCTTGCGTCGCCACGCATCGCCGGGCGGCTGTTCACGTGTGATCTCACGTACTTCGCGCAGACGGGCCCGATCGTTTCGGAATCCCGCGCGCTGGTGAAGATGGGCATCGACCCGAGCCCCGTGACCGGCGGCTGGAAGGTGGAGACGATCACCGTCAGCACGCCCCTGCCGGACGCTGGCGGTTTCGATCCCTGGCTCCAGTTTCTCCCCGGTCCGCAGCGCTCGTTCGTGGGGCATGAGGGACCGGTGATGATCCTCGCCGTCGCCAATGGCGCGCCGATCACTTTCAACGAGATGACAGGTGCGCTGGACTGGCGCGTGCCCGGCACGCTGGGCGACACCGGCTATCGCGGCGGTTGCTACTGAACGGCGCGGTAGACGGTGAGCATTTCGTCGTCGCCGTCGCTGTAGTTTTCGCCGCCGATCCGCGCGATCTCCCGTGTCTCGATATGGCGGGCTAAGAGATCGGCGAGCATCGCCTCGCGTCCGGCGTTGCCGACGAGCACCATCGTACAGGCGGGGTCATTGGCCAGCGCGGCAGCCGCTTCCGCCGGTGACCGCGTCAGCACGACTCCGGGGCCGTAGAGAAACACGAGGCTCGGCTCGTGATAGTCGAGCAGCGCCAGGTTCGACGTCGGGCACGGACGGTGCTGTGCGATCGCTTCCATCACGCGCGGCGAAAGGAAGATGCGGTCGAGTGCTGGCAGCGTGAGTTGAAACAGGTTGAACCAGGTCAACAGCGCCGTCGCCATCGCCGCCACAACGCCGGCGCGCGCGCGGCCCTGTCCCACCAGCGCCAGCGTGATCGCCGCGCCCACGAGCGCCGCTCCGCCAAACAGGAGCGAACCGAATGCCGCATCGTTCTGGAGGTCGAGCCGCAGCGCCGGCACGCCGATGGTGAAGACGAGCGCCAAGATCAGCCACACGCTCGACACCGCAGCAAACAGGTGCGGGCGCCCGAACCAGCGCGCCGAACCCGCCGCAAGCAGCGCCGCCGCGCTCAGCATCGCCACCGCCGGCAGCAGCGGCAGCGTGTAGTGCGGCAGCTTGGTGCCAGAAAGTTCGAACACGATCCAGGCAGGGATGATCCACGCGAGGCAGAAGCGTACCGCCGGCGCGCGCCGTTGCGCCCATACGTACGGAATGGCGAGCAATGCAAACAGACTGCCCGGCCAGAACATCGCCGGGAACAGCGCAAGGTGATAGCCGATCGGTCCACCGTGTTTCTGGTGCGTGCCGGCGATCTTGCCGACGACGCTGTAGCCCAGCGCGGTCCGGAAGAAGGCGCCGTCCGTCGCCATGCCGATGGCGATGTACCAGGGCGCCGCCAGCCCCAGCATCAGCGGCATGCCCCAAAGCGGTTTGAGCGCGAGCAGCCATTTCGCGCGACGCTCCAGTGCAAACAGGCCAAGCACCGTCCCGCCGGTCACCAGCAGCACGATCGGGCCTTTCAGCAGACCGCCAAACCCAAGCGCGGTCCAGAACAGCACCAGCCACCACGGCGACAATTTCTCACCGGTGTCGCGCGCCAGGAACACACGCGCGAGCGCCCCTTGCGCCAGCAGCGTCGTCGCGCACAGCGTCGAATCGATCTTCGCCAGTCGCGCCTCGACGCCGAGAATGAGGCACGAGCCCATCAGCGCCGCCGCGATCCGTCCGGCGTCTCTGCCGAACAGCAACCCACCGATCCACCACGTCAGGAACACCGTCGCGATCGCCGATAGCCACGACGGCACGCGGTGCGGCCACATCTCCCGCGTCGCGGGATCGCCAAGCGCGCTGACGGTGAGCGACTGCAGCCAGTAGATGCCGGCCGGCTGCAGGTGACGGGGCTGATCGAGGTACCGGATGTCGACGAAGTCGCCCGTCTCCAGCATCTGTCGTGTCGCCTGGGCGAAGCGGGGCTCGTCGCGGTCGATCGGCGGAATGCTCGATTGGCCCGGGAGCACGAACAGCAGGATCAGGAACAGCGCCGCCAGGCCCGCGCCCGTGCGCGTGCGCAGGGCGCCCGAAATCTGGGAGCGGAGCGCGGGGGTCACACGCGCTCCACGGCGCGCGGCGCCCGCGTGCGTGCGCGCAACCATACGACGCCGAAGAGATCGACCACGCCGACGAGTGCACGCCCGATGTTGGAGTACTTCGAGACGCCCGCCGATCGCGCACGGTGGTTAACGTCGTGCAGGATCAGCGGGTGGCCGTAAGTCTTGAACAGCGCCGGCAGGAAGCGGTGCTGGCCCTCGAACACCGGCAGCACCAGGAACGCGTCGCGTTCGAACAGCTTCAGGCCGCAACCGGTGTCCGGGCAGCCGTCGTTGAGCAGCGACTGGCGCAGGCCGTTGGCGATGCGCGTGGCCACAAGGCGCGACGCGGGGTCATGGCGCCTGCGCCGGACCCCGGCCACCAGCGGGGAGCCGCCGGCGGTCTGCGCGAGGTCGTACATCTTGGCGACATCCACGGGGTCGTTCTGGCCGTCGCCGTCCATCGTCCCGATCCAGCGCCCGCGCGACGCGAGCACGCCGGTGCGCACCGCCTGCGATTTGCCGCAGCGCCCGATGTGGCGGACGATCACGATGCGCGGATCACCCAGCGCCTTCAGGTTGGCCACCGTGGCGTCGGTGGAGCCATCGTCCACGAACACGATCTCGAAGCTCGCTTTCGCCGATCCCACCTCAAGCGCGCCAAGCGTTTCACGCGCCACGGCGGCGACGTTCTCCGCCTCGTTGAAGACGGCGATCACCACCGAAAGCACAAGGCTCTCGCCAGCCGGTGAAAAGGGGGAAAGCGGCATCGGCTGGGCGCATAGCACATGGTGAGGGGGGCGTCGCTAGAGGGGCCGGTTTGCGATCCCAAGCCCCTACCGCATGTAGCTCACGATCTTCACGAGTTCGCCCGGGCGCAGGGGCGTGGTGGCGGTGCGGGCGTTGAGCGCGAGGAAGCGATCGAGCTGGTAGTCGCTGAACGCCATGCGTTGCGCTAGCGACTGATTGGTGTCGCGCGCTGTGATCTCGACCACCTCCACGCGGCGCCCGCGCAATGTCGCGGCCTGCTGGTCGGTCAGGGTCCGGAATGATCCCAGCATTGGCGCCAGAGCCTGTCCGCCGCCGGCGGGCGCCAGAGTGACGAAGTGATACGCACGGTCACCGACGCGGTACGCGGCGACCGACACGTCAACGACCTGCCCCGATTGCGTCTGCGCCCGCGCCGGCAGCAGCGACGTCTCCAGGCCATTGGTCGCCCTGCGCTGAACTTGACCAAGCTGCACCGGCGACTGTCCGACAACCTTCTGCAGCACGCCGGCCGCATACGCATCGAGCCCGCCCGGCGGCAGCGCGCCCGCCGCGAACTGCGCCTTCGCGTTCGGCCCGGCGATGAGTACTGCGGCTGCGGTGTTGGTCAGCGTGAATCCCTGCGGCGCGTCGAACGCGATCTTCAGTCTGGGATGCGAGAACGTCGTTCCGTTCACGAAGCCCTGCTCTGGGTCGTCGCCATAGAGCAGGCCCTGGATCGCCAACAGGTAGGGGCGGGTCTTTTCCGCAGGCGTTTCACGTGTGGCGCCCGTGCCCTGCGCCCGCGCGGCCGCGCGCGTGATGCGATCGGCGGTGAGCGGGTGGCTGCGCGCCCACGCAGGCACTTCGCTGCCAGCCGTCCCCCGGCTTGTCCTGGTGGTGAGCGTGTCGTTGACGCCGAGCGCCTGCAGCATGTCCGAGGCCGCATAGGTGTTGTAGCCAGACCCCAGCAGATAGCTCACGCCGCGATCATCGGCTTCAAACTCCTGCGTACGCGAATAATTCAACGTGTAGAGCTGCCCAGCTTGGCCGGCGAGCTGCGCGAGCTGGCCCGATTTGGTCAGCACGCCGACCGCGAGCGCGCCGAGCCCGGCGAGGGTGTTGCGCGTCTGGCGCGCGGCGGAATGATTGGCGGTGATGTGACCGACTTCGTGCCCGAGCACGGAGGCGAGCTCGTCCTCCGAGTTCATGATCGCGAGCAGGCCGCGGGTGACGTAGATGTAGCAGCCCGGCACCGCGAAGGCGTTGACGACGTCGGAGCTGATCACCGTGAATGTGCACTGGCCCGGCAGGCCGGCTGTGGCGGCGACCCGCTCACCGATCGCCTTCACATAGGTCGAAGGCGCGCCGCCGCTCTCGCCGCCGAACTGCGCCACGATCTGGGGATGCTGCTGGGCGGCGGTCGCGCGGTCGCGGGCGCTGACTGCCGGCGCCCGCGCCGAGGCTGCGCCAACGCTCAGCGCAAGCGCGAGGCCGGCGGCGAGCAGGACACCGCGCGCGGCGGTGGTCGCCTGAACATATCGCACCTTCACACGCATGGCCGGGCCCTCCGCTGGTTGCCGGCACAAACTACGCGGTGCGACGCAGAGCCGCCAGCCTACACCACGTTTGCCGCGATCAGGCTTGCACCGCAGTCGACGACTGTCGTCGCGCCAGGGCGCCCCGACCAGCCAAGACCATCGCGTGCTTTCGTCGCCGTGTAGAGGTTCTTGCGGCCCAGCAGCGGCGTGAGGTTGCGGATCGCCGGGTCGAAGATCGCCGCCAGCCGCAGCGCGATGTCGGGCGCCTGACGTGTCGGCGCCTTGCGGGCCTTGTCGCCGAGCGCGCCTCGCAACACCGCGCTGATCTCGCCCATCCACATGAATTCGCTGATCGCGATGAAGCGCTCGCCGGCTGCGGCCGGCGCCGTCATGGCTCGGATATGGATGTCGGCAAGGTCGCGCACGTCGGTGATACTCAATCCAAGCCGGGGGTAGCGGGTCATTTTGCCACTCAACATGCGGCCGATCACCCGCACCGAGCCAAGATTGTCCTTCGACTGAATGGGTCCAAACACTGCGCCGGGCAGGATCGTGGTCAGTTCCGTCTTGCCCCCGCTCGCCTTCACGAAGTCCCAGGCCGCCCGCTCGGCGATGGTCTTGGACTGGCGGTAGGCGTTCACCTTCGAGACCGCGAGATCGGTCCAGACCGTTTCGTCGATGAAGGCGGCGGAGACTGTCGCGGAAAATGCAGCGGCAAGCGAAGATGTCATCACCACGCGCCTCACGCCGGCGCGCGTTGCGGCGCCTAGCACACGCAGGGCGCCATCACGCGCCGGTGCGATGAGCGCATCAGCGTCTCTCGGATTGTCGCCGCCCATAGGCGAAGCCACGTGGAGCACGGTGTCGCAGCCGGCGACGGCTGCATCCCAGCCATCATCGCTCGTCAGGTCGGCGGCTGCGAAGGACAGCCGCCCGGCCGGATCGACGATGGAAGAAATGGCCGCGCGCACGGCCGCTTTCTTCGCCAGACTGCGCACCGTGGTGCGTACGGTGTGGCCGCGCGCGAGAAGTTCGGAGATGCACCAGCCGGCCACATAGCCGCTGCCGCCCGTCACCAGCACAGTTTCAGCCATGCTTCGCTCCTTCGCTCATTGCCGCACCAAGTCTACATGTGTATACTTTATGCGAGGTGGCGTGTCTACGGCCGTAGAATTGAAGGGTGACGGTGATGCGGGCTCCAACAGCGACGCGGCGGCGCAACGCCGGCGCCACGCGCGAGGCGATCCTTGTGTCCGCGCGCGCCGCGTTCGCCCGTGCCGGCTACGACGGCGCCGGCGTGCGGGACATCGCGGAGGGCGCGGGCGTGACGGCGATGCTGGTCAACCGCTACTTCGGGTCGAAGGAGCAGCTGTTTGCCGAAGTGGTCGCTGCAAGCATGGCGACGCCAAGCATTCTGACGCCGGAGGTGCTCGATGCGCAGAATGTCGGCGAGCGCATTGCGACAGTGCTCGTCGGCATCACCAAAGCCGGCGCCGACCCGCTTGAGGGCTTCCAGATCATGTTGCGCTCCGCGTCCAGCGAGCGCGCCGCCGAAATCGGCCGTGAGCAGATCGAGAAGCGCCATCACAAGACGATGACCGCTGCGCTGAGTGGAGACCTGGCGGCCGAACGCGCCGCGCTGGTGCTCGCGCTCGTCGCGGGCTTTCAGGTGATGCGACAGATGATCGGGCTGTCCGCGCTGGTCGATGCGAAACCTGCCGCGCTGATCAAGCTCCTCGCGCCGATACTCCAGCTGTTGGTCGACGGCCAGAAGCCGACCGGTCGCGTTTAGGACGCGTTTCCAACCCTTGCTCCGGAGCCTTCTGGAGTTTCAGGCCACGCGTCTCAGCCCACGGCGACGGTGACGCGCAGGAACGTCGCGGGAATGGCGGTGGCGCCGGCGCCCGGGTTCTTGTTCTGCGCGTTGAACAGGGCGTCGAGCTCCTTGTGCAGATCGTCGGCGCGGCCAGCTTTTTCCGCGGCTTCGAACGCGTTCATGGTCGGGCCGTAGTAGTGCCTGAACGCGTCGAGGAAGGCAGAAGGCGTCCCCGGAAAGTTGAACGTGTAGGTGTCGCGCAGGAACGAAATCCTGTCCTTCGCCACGCCCGCGCCGCCAAAGCGTTCAATCACGTTGTCTTCGAGCCCCCATAGCATGGGACTGACGAAGCCTTCCGGCGGTGGCGGCGAGTATGCGGCGCTCGTCTTCAGGATCTGGGCGACGAGGGTGGGGTCGTTCGGAATCCAGTTGCCCATGATGATCCGGCCGCCGGGCTTGGTCACGCGCACCATTTCCTTCGCCACATCGAACGGCCTCGGCGCGAACATGGCGCCGAAGATGCTGACGACGAGGTCGAAGGTTTTGTCTTTCAGTTCCTGGAGGTTGGAGGCGTCGCCCTCCTGAAACCGGATGTTGGCGAGCTCTTCGTCGCGGGCGCGCGCGTTGCCGGCGTCGACGAGGTTCTGCGCGATATCGACGCCCAGCACATCGGCGCCAAGCCTTGCCGCCGGCAGCGCCGTCGTGCCGTCGCCGCAGCCGAGGTCGAGAACCTTGAGCCCCTTCGTGACGCCAAGGCTGCTGACCAGCGCCTCGCCGCTTTCGCGCATGCAGGTGGCGATGCGTGTGAAGTCGCCTTTTTCCCAGAGCGCCTTGTTCGGGTTGGTTGGGTTTTGGGTCATCGGAACTTGCCTTCGTGAAGCGCCACCGCCCGCCTCGGCGCGGCCGGCAAGCTCGCCGCCGCCCCGATCCCTGTCAACTCTCGGAAACGTGAGGCCTAGATGGCCCCCGCATCCGCCCACGCACTCTTCGGCCAGCGGCGATGCACCCAGAACCATTGCTCCGGCGCCTCGCGGATGCGGGCTTCCATGAAGGCGTTGATACGTCGGACGCTGGCGGGAATGGCGACGGGGTCGGGGCTGTCGGGCTCTACCGGCAGCGGCGCGTGCACGACGGCATGGAAGCGCGCGCCGGTGCGTTTGACGCTCATCGGTTGCAGCACCGTGCCGAAGCGCCGCGCGAGCCGCGTGGGCCCATCCGCCGTCATGCAGTTGTGCCCGAACAACGGGGCCTCCACGCCCTCGTTGTATTTCTGGTCGTTCATCAGCGCGATCGAGAAACCCCGGGCCAGCGCGCGCATGAGGCCGACGCCGCCTTCAACGCCCTTGGCCGATTGCAACTTCGCGCCGTAGTTTGCGCGGATCGACATGATGCGCGCGTCGATCAACGGGTTGTTGGCCGGGCGGTAGGTCATCTGGCAGGGCACCGGGCGCTGCGCGATGGCGACGGGCATCAGTTCCCAGTTGGCGAAGTGGCCGGAGATGAACACCGCGCCCTTGCCGCTCTCGCGAATCGCATCGAGCCGCTCGGCGTTTTCCACCGTGATGCGGCTGCCTTCCTGATACGCGTTGATCTGCGGCAGATGCGGCAGCTCCGCCACTGTGCGGCCGATCCCGGCCCACATGGCGCGCGCCACGTCCTTGCGCCACGCCTCGGTTTCATTCGGAAATGCAAGACGCAGGTTGCGCAGCGCGGTGGTGTGAGCGGTCGACAGTGGGCCGAGCGCAACAAGCCAGTCGGCGCCGGCGTCCGATGCGCGATCAATCGGCATGGCTCCGAAATGGCGCATATAGGCGCCGAACCCGAAGTCCTCGAGTCGATGGATTAGCGAAACTTTTGTGGAGACCGCCATCGTGCTCAGTCCGGCACGGCCGCGCTGAGCAGCGCGTCGAGCGCTGCATCGTCGGAGAAGCGCGCCACGACCGGCAGCACCGAAACTTGCGGTCGCCAGCGCGCTCCTATGCGTACTGCATCCTTCTCCGTGGTGATGAGCTGCGCGCCGACAGCGGCGGCGTCGATGGCGAGATTGGTCATGTCGCGTTCGCTGTAGAGATGATGATCGGGAAACGCGAGGCGGCCCGCGAGATTGGCGCCGAGGCGCTCCAGCATAGCGAAGAACTTGTCGGGATGCCCGATGCCGGCGAACGCATAGAGCGGCTTGACCGGCAGCGCGCCGACCGGTTCGACCCAAGAGTCGATCACCGGCCCCGCAAAGTCCAGGAGCGCGCGCCTCAGGTCTTCCTGCACCTCTCCGGCGCTGGCGCCGGGCCGGACGAGGATCACGCCGCTCGCGCGCTTGAGGCCGGCGTGCAGCGGCTCGCGCAGCGGACCGGCGGGAAAGCCTCGCCCGTTGCCGATCCCGAGGGCGGCGTCGAACACCAGCACCGAGGCGTCATAGCGCAGCGTGTTGTTCTGGAAGCCGTCGTCGAGCACCACAGCGCTGGCGCCGGCCTCATGCGCAAGGCGCGCGACCTCCGCGCGGTCCGCACCGATCCAGGCAGGTCCGTCGCGCGCGTGAAGCAGCGGCTCGTCACCCACTTCAGCGGCGGTGTGTCTTGTCGACTCCACGCGCAGGGGACCACTGAGTGCGCCGCCGTAGCCGCGCGAAATGACGTGGGTATCGATGCCGTTCGCCTGCAGCCGCGCACGGATGGCCCGTGTCACCGGCGTCTTGCCCGCGCCGCCAAGCGTGACGTTGCCGACGCAGATGGCTGGGAGCACGAACGCCGGCCTGGCGCGCGCGGCCTTGATCCCGGCGGCGGCGGCGTAGATCCATGACGCTGGCCGCAGCGCCAGCTGCAGCACCCGCGCTTCGTCGCGATGATCGGGATCGTACCAGAACCTAGGCGGCAGCATGGGCGGCCTGTGGCAGAAGGGCTTCAAGCGCGGTGACGGTCTTTTCCAGCGCATCGCCGCCGCGTGCGAGGATGGCGGCGGCGACTCGAACCGCGTGCGTGCGGCGCGCGGGGTCGGTCCACAGGAGCTCCACCGCAGCGGCGATCGCGGCGGCGTCGCACACCTGCGTCGCGCCGCCGTCGGCGACGAGGTCGGCGAAGATGTCGTCAAAGCTGTCCACATGCGGACCGGTGAGGATCGCGCAGTCCAGTTGCGCCGGCTCCACCGGGTTATGCCCGCGCAGCGTCGGCAGGAGGCTGCCGGCCACGAGCGCCACCGGCGCCAGCGCATAGAACAGCGCCATCTCGCCGATCGTGTCGGCAATGTAGACCGGGCCATCGCCGATCGGCGCGCCGGTGGAGCGGCGGGGCGCATTGCCAGCAAGCGCTGCGATGGCGCCGCCGCGATCGGGATGGCGCGGCGCGATGATCAGCAGGGCATGCGGGTGGCGCACGCGCAGGCGGGTGTGGGCGTCGAGGACGATCTCGTCCTCACCGGGATGCGTGCTTGCCGCGAGCCATACAGGTCGGGCGCCGCATGCTGTCCGCGCCGCGTTCAGCGCAGCGTGATCATAAGTCAGCGGCGCCGCCGCGCGCTTGAGGTTGCCGGGCTTCTCGATGGCGCGGCCGGCGAGCGCGCCGAGCCCATCGGCGGTGCGCGTGTCGGCGGCGAGAATGAGATCGAATCGCTTCAGCAGATGCGCCGCCGTCGCTGGCGACCTACCCCACGACGCGAGGCTCCGGGCGCTCATCCGCGCGTTGACGAGCGCTAGCTTCACGCCGGTGTTCGCGGCTTCTTCAATCAGGTTGGGCCAGAGATCGCTCTCCGCAAACACCGCGAGGTCCGG
Source organism: Hyphomonadaceae bacterium (assembly GCA_031414315.1). Lineage (GTDB taxonomy): Bacteria > Pseudomonadota > Alphaproteobacteria > Caulobacterales > Aquidulcibacteraceae > VFBF01. Next base: position 15,495 of record JANNVF010000413.1, read on the forward strand.
GCGCCAGTGCGCGAGGAAGCGGCGCGCGACACCGACGCTATCGATTGGCGCGAACTGGTGCAGCGCGCGGGCGGGCGGCTGGGCGAGGAGGCCGGCCGACGTGCGGGTGCCGGAGGTGAACAGGAACGACAGATCGCTGCGTCGCGCGGCGAGCGCTGCGTGGAGCTGCAACAGCACGCGCGTCTCGCCGACGCTGGCGCCGTGCATCCAGAGCAGCGTCCCGCGCGGTCGCGCGACGCTGCTCTGCGCGAAACGTTCGCGCAGACGCGCGGCGTCTTCCTTGCCGCTGCGGGCGCGCCACGCCAACAGCGGCGTGGCGAGGGGACTGAGCACGGTGGTGGCGGCGCGATAGAGACGCAGGCCCGTGGGCAACGCGCTCATGCTGCGGGTGCTTCCGCGAGCGCGGGCGGCGCGAGCGCTGCTTCGGCGGGTTCGATCGGCACGGCGCCGACGCGGCGGTCAGCATCCTGGGTGATGCGGATCAGTTCGGCCTCCAGCGCCGCGCGCGCGGCCTCCATGGCGGCGTCATCGGCGTGGCGCGGCACGTACTGCGGTTCGCCGAACACGAAGGCGCCGCGTCCGAACGGGCGCGACAGCACGAAGCGGTCCCAGGAGCTGAACACCTTGCTGTGGTTCTTGCTCCACGCCATGCCGACGAGCGGCGCGCCCGACAGCTTGGCGAGCTGGATCGCGCCCATCTCGGCGCGCATGCGGGGGCCCTTGGGCCCGTCGGGGGTGATGCAGATGGCGCCGCCGGACTTCAGGTGGCGCATCATCGCGCGCATCGCCTCGAAGGCGCCCTTGGATTTGCCGGTCTTTTCCTTGGACCCGCGGATGACGTCCACGCCCACCGTGCGGGCGGCGTAGGCGATGACGTCGCCCTCGCGGGACTGGGAGATGAGGATGCTGGTCGGTGGCGCGCCGCCCGGGCCGATCCAGCCGGTGTGCGCCAACATGATGCGCCCGTGCCAGAAGCACAACACCACCGGCCCGCCCTTGGCGCGCAACGCGTCGGCGACACCGCTGTTGACGACCTCCCAGCGGGTCGTGGCGCCGACGAGCCACATGTAGGCGCCGATCACGCGCCCGAGGATCATCTGCAGCAGGGGGGAGTTGAGCAGTTTCTTCATCTGGGTGAAGCGGCGTGCCCTATCCTAGAACCAGTGTCCTCGGGACCTGTCTTTCGGATCCGAAGGCTTATATAGGCGGGCGTCGCCGCCCCACGCCAGCCGTATGCCCATCCGGCCTGTAGAGCCATCCAGAGCCCCGAAGTCGTGACCGACGCCCCGCTGTATCCAGACACCCGCTTCGACCTCGCCACCCCGGACGGGCGCAGGCGCGCGCAGCATGATCTCATGTGGGTCGATCATGGGTTCTTGCGGGTGATGTTCCAGAACTTCCACTGGATCTCGCCGGAGATGGCCCGCGCCAACCAGCCGTCGCCCGAGCACATCCGGCGCTACGCGGCGATGGGCATCCGCACGATCATCAACCTGCGCGGCAAGAACGACAGCGGGCAGTACCATTTGGAGCGGGAGGCGTGCGCGGCCGAGGGCCTGACGCTGGTCGACTTCCCTATCCGCTCCCGCGACGTGCCACAGACCGAGCAGATCTGGCGCGCTAAGGAGATCATCGAGACGATCGAGTACCCGGCGCTCATGCACTGCAAGTCAGGCGCGGACCGCGCGGGCCTGATGGCGGTGCTCTACAAGCACTTCCGGCTGGGCGTGCCGATTGGCGAGGCGATGGAGCAACTCTCGCTTAAGTACCTGCACGTACGGCAGGGCAAGACCGGCATGATCGACTTCTTCTTCGACGCCTACCTCGCCGACAACGCCGTCACGCCCATGCCGTTCGAGCAATGGGTGGCCGAGAAGTACGACTATGCGACCCTGCGCGGGAAGTTCATGGGCCAGTGGTGGGCCAACATCTTGGTCGACAAAATCCTGCGCCGGGAATAGCGGGCCTATTTCTTGTCGGTCGAGCGCGGTGCGCCGGCGGGGGCCTTTGGCTTTTCTGCCTTCGGCTTGCGGGTTTCCTTGTTGCTCTTCTTCTGACCCTTGGCCATGACCGGACCTTTCATGCTGTTGCGCACGAAGCAGTGCGCGTGACGCTATGTTGCGTGGAAATGTGGCGATTTCAATCGGGGTGGCAGGAGCGCCTCCCGGAAAAGTGTCAGCGGTTTTCAAAAAGGAAGCGCGCTCGATAAGCGCTTCAGGCGGTGATGCCGCCGCCGCTGTAGTTCAGGTTGATCAGGTAGCGCTTCACCAGCGTGTCGACGAACGCCGGGTCCTGCAGCTTCTTGATGTCGAGGCGCTTGGTGACGGCCGTGGCCTGGCTTTCGAGCGGCTGGTAGGCGATCTGCGCCGGCAGCCCGAGCGCGCCGGTCACCACCTCGCGGGCGACGCGGCTGCCGAGGATGAGGTACGGCGAGGTCAGCGTCTTGGCCATGTCCTTGAACGACAACGCCACCGACACCCCCGGCGCGCTCGCGTCCAGCGATTCGCGCCAGCGCACTTCCGCGTAGCCCTGTGCCACGGCGGCCAGCGTCGCCGAGCTCTTGAGGATGGTCAGGCCCTTGGTGGCGAACTGGTAGGTCTTGGCGGTGGCGAGCCACGCGGCGTTGGTGCTGGCGAGCTTTACGGCGAGCGAGGTGGCGTCTGCCGGGTCGGACTTCAGCGCCTTGGAGACGAGGCCCTTGTAGGTGGCGAACTCCTCCAGCCCGTTGGCGGTCAGCAGCACCTTCACCGCCTTGGGGTCGGCCAGCAGTTCGTCCACCGACGTGGCCTTCAGCACGCCCTTGATGAAATCATCGATCTCGCGCTTGACCTGCGGCTCCTTGGCCTTGGCGACGATCTGCTTGGCGCCATTCTTCTCGGCATCCTTGAGCACCACGATCGGGTCGCGCTGGGCGGACGCCGCCGTCCCGTTGGAGCGGCTCTGCACGATCGACAGCAGCGTGTCCGTCGAACTCGACGAGGAGCCCGAGAACAGCATCGAGACGAGGGACGAACTGATCTGCATCGAAGCCACCATCGCAGGGTTTCGTTAATAAATCGGGGACGATCACGGCGGGCGCGCGGAAGCGCCCGCGGAATCGCGGTTGATCTCCCGTAGCGCCGGCTCCCAGCCGGCAGCAGCACAAGGTCTGCGGAACAGGTTCCGCTGCCGGCTGGCAGCCGGCGCTACGGGTCGGGCTACGATGAGTCCGCAAACATCGGCGCGACCGTCCCCAGTGCGTGCAAACGCTCGGCGATCGCCTCGCGCAACACCAGCCCCGCGCCATGCGGCCCCACGTCCAGATGCGCGATCATGCGCTTTACCCAGCGATCGAGATTGCCGAGCATGTCACGCAGTTCCGCCACGCGCGCCCGGATCGTGCGGCCGCGCAGACGCACGGCGCGCTTCACGCGTCGTAGCGGCGTGGTGTCATCGCACACGCGCCGGAATCCGGGCGGCGTGGACTGTAGGCGCACCGTGCCTTCCATAAACGGCGTACGATCGCGCCGCAGCACCGCGAGCAGAAAGATCAGCACGCGTGCGCCGAACAGCGCCTCGCGGATGTCCTCGCGCAGCATGATGCGCAGCGCGCGTGGCATGCGCTTTCCGACGAGCCCCGCCAACCAGACACAGATTTCCAGCGCCCACACGCGCAGCTGTGCGGCAAGCACATGCAGGCGTTCGGGGTCTGGACTGCGGGGTGGGTGGACGAGTTTCATGGCGGCTCCGGTTCTGATCCACGGAGTTTAAGACGCCTTCGAACCCAACCGGATTGAATCACGAAAACACTGCGAACCGGCAGCGCCCGCGTCTCGCCGGCCCGGTGTGCGCCAAGGGCCAACGGTTTGCCGGCGGGACGCCGGCGCTCCAGGCCATGGGTGGATTGCGCGGGCCTTTTCCCCCCTATTTCACGCATCCAAGTTCCGTCATTCCGGAAAATCGCGAGAGCGATTTATCCGGAACCCAGGAGCTCAGGCGCGGTTCCCCGTTTTGCTGTCGATATATGGAGCCCGATCTCCTGGTTCCGGGTTCAACCTCTGGCTGCCCCGGAATGACGGAATTTGGGAATGTGCAAACGGTGTACAAATCGGCTGCAAACGGTGTGCAAATTTGTAGACGGTGTACAGATCGTCCCCGAAGGAGCGCACCATGATCGAACTGAAACCGCTGGACTACCAGGTAGGGGACAAGACCTTTCACGGCTTCCTCGCCGACGGCTCCGGCGGCAAAAAGGTCCCCGGCATTCTCGTCGCGCATGAGGGCGGCGGCATGACCGGCCATCCCAAGGAGCGCGCGCGGATGCTCGCGGAGGAGGGCTATGTCGCGTTCGCCATGGACACCTTTGGCGAGGCGATCACGTCGCGCGAGCAGGCGATGGCGACCATCGGCGCACTGATGGGCGACCTCTCCGTCCTGCGCGGTCGCGCGAATGCGGCGCTCGACCTGCTCAAGGCGCAGTCGCACGTGGACGCCAGCCGCACGGGCGCGATCGGGTTCTGCTTCGGCGGCACGACAGTGCTGGAGCTGGCGCGTTCGGGCGCCGATACCCGCTGCGTGATCGGCTTCCATTCCGGATTGAGCACGTCGGCGCCGCTGGATGCGGCGAACATCAAGTGCAAGGTGATGGTGCTGCTTGGCGAAGCTGATCCGATCATCCCGGCCGCACATCGTCAGGCATTCATCGACGAAATGCGCGCCGGCAAGGTGGACTGGCAGATGCACCTCTACGGCGGCGTTGGTCACAGCTTCACCAATCGCGAGGTCGACGCGATGGGCATTCCCGGCTTCGCGTACGATGCATCGGCCGACAAGCGCTCGTGGGCGGCAATGAAGGCGACGTTCGATGAAGTGTTTCAGGCTTGAAGCTGGAGCTTCAAGCGCCGCGTTGCCGCCGACAAGGTTCGGCTCTAAGAGCAGGGCGCGATGAGCCTCGAATTCTCCCAGCCGACGCCGATCCTGCGCATGTTCGACGTCGACAAGGCGCGCGATTTCTACATCGGCTACCTGGGTTTCCAGGTAAACTGGGAGCACCGGTTCGGCGACAACTTCCCGCTGTATCTGGAGATCGCGCGCGGTGGCTGCGTCATCCACCTGTCGGAGCATCACGGCGACTGCACCCCGGTGTCGGCGCTGCGCATTGCTGTGTCGGACGCGGCATCGTTCCATGCCGAACTCGCCGCGAAGACCTATCGCTACTTCAAGCCCGGGTTCGATCCCGCCGAGAACGAAGTGTGCCTCACCGATCCGTTCGGCAACCGGCTGATCTTCTTTCAGCGGGACGCAGCGTCCTGAACCACGCGGCTACGCCTGAAGCTGTAACTTCGCGAGCGCCGCATACGCGCCGCCGGCAGCCATCAGCGCGTCGTGCGTCCCTGTCTCCACGATCCGGCCCTCGTCCATAACAAGGATGCGGGTCGCGGCGCGCACGGTGGCGAGGCGGTGGGCGATGACGAGAGTTGCACGTCCTGCGGACAGTCGCGCGAGCGCGTCCTGGATCTTGGCTTCGCTCGCGGCGTCGAGCGCGCTCGTCGCTTCATCCAGCAGCAGGATCGGTGCGTCGCGCAGGAAGGCGCGGGCGAGCGCGATGCGTTGGCGCTCGCCGCCGGACAGGTTGGCGCCGCGCTCGCCGACGCGGGTGTCGTAGCCCTGCGGTTGCGCGAGGATAAACTCGTGCGCGGCCGCCGCACGGGCGGCGGCCTCGATCTGGTCGAAACTGGCGTCGGCGCGACCGAACGCGATGTTGGCGCGGATGCTGTCGTCAAACAGCGTCACGTCCTGACTGACCAGCGCGATCGAGCGGCGCAGCGAGGCCAGCGTGATCGCGCGGGTGTCGACGCCGTCGAGCGTAATGCGTCCGTCGCTGGCGTCGTAGAGACGCGGAATGAGATTGAAGACGGTGGTCTTGCCCGCGCCCGAAGCGCCGACCAGCGCCACGGTTTCCCCCGGCGCCACGGTGAAGCTCACGTCTGCGATCGCCTGCGCATCTCCGTACCGGAACGACACCGACGCGAACGCAAGGTGGCCCCGCGGCGCCTCCAGCGCGCGCGCCCCCGGCCGATCGATCACCGTCTCCTTCTCGTCGAGCATCGCATAGACGCGGCCGAGCGAGGCGAGGCCTTCGTTCAGCACGGTGTTGAAAGTGCCGAGACTACGCGCAGCGGGCGACGCGGCGCCGACGGCGGTAATCATGCCGAACAGGTCGCCGAGCGACATCGCGCCGCCGACGATCCGCAGTCCCGCGACGTAGAGCACCGCCGCGAGCGCGAGGCCGCCGATGATCTCCATCAGCGGTTCCGCACGGGCGCGGTTGTAGACGATCTTCATGTTGATCCGCCGGCGTTCCTCGAACGCGGCGCTGGCGCGGGCCTCTTCGCTCTCTTCAAGGCCATAGGTCTTCACGAAGCGCGGGCTGGAGAAACTCTCCGACAGCAGCGCGGTCAACCGCCCCATCATCAGTTGGGCGCTTTCGGTCTGGACGCGCGCGCGCCGCGCAATGGCGGCCAGCGGCGGTCCGGCCACGGCGAAGAGCGCAAACACCAGCAGCGCCACGACCCAGTCGAACCACAGCATGGACGCGAGCGCGCCGATCATTGTCAGCGCGTCGCGCATCACCACCTGCACCGAGCGAATGAGGCCCTCGGCGATGACGTTGATGTCGTTGGTCAGCCGCGAAATCATTTGGCCCGACGTCTCGCGGGCGGAGCGCGCGAAATCGGCGCGGACCAGTTTGGAGAACATCTGTCCCTGCAGGTCGCGCAGCACCTTGTGGCCGAGACCCTGACTCAAGACGGCCTGGCCCCAGATCGCGCCGGCGCGCGCGATGGTGGCGGCGAGAATCGCCAGCGGCGCCCAGGCGATCACGGACGTGTCGCCGCGCTGCAGCAGCTTCACCGTCTCGCTCATGATGAACGCGTAGCCGACGCCGATCGCGGCCACCGCCGCCAGCAGCGGCGCAAGCGCCAGCAGATCGCCGCGATAGCGGTGCAGATGGTCGCGCCACAGACGCGCCAGCAGCGAGGTTGCGCCCTCGCTCACGAGAGTCGGCTAGTGCTCATGCGTCTCGCCGGTGGCGGGATCGAACAGGCGGTGGGCGTGCAGGATGAAGAAGCGCATGCGCGCGTTGTCCACCGTGCGTTGGGCCGCGCCTTTCCACGCATCGTAGGCGGCGCGGTAGTTGGCGAACGCGCCGACGAACTCGACACGCGACAGATCCTCGAACTCGTGCGTGTCGATCCGCTTCAGTTCGCCACCGATCACGATGTGGAGCAGTTGCTTGTCGTCTGCGCTCATGCGGGCGGCCTCCATGTGGACGGGTGCGAGCTGACGGTGACGCGCTCGATCAGCAGCGGATGCAAGGCGGGCCCCGCGCAGACAACGCCGGTGACACGGGGATCGGGCTTGTTGAACAGGAAGTCGCCGTTCCACGGATCGCTGATCCGGCCACCCGCCTCGCGCACAATCACGGTCGCGGCGGCGAGGTCCCATTCGCTCTTGTAGCCGAGGCTCACGGTCGCATCGAACTCGCCCGACGCCACGAGGGCCACGCGATACGCGATCGCGTTCTTCTGGGAGCGTTGCATCGGCGGCCACGGTGTCGGCCAGGACTTGTGGGTGAAC